>JAGCUK010000063.1 GCA_017962925.1 Bacteroidales bacterium | reverse complement strand
TTCTCGAGCCCACGCACACCGGATTCATGGGTGTACTGGTCGATGATCTCGCGCAGGGCGGCGGAATCTATCTTGAGCTGATCCTTCTTGAGGCCGTGTTCCACCAGCTGCTTGGGAAGCAGGAAATGCTTTGCAATCTGCATCTTCTCTTCTGCCAGATAACCGGTGACGTTAATCACCTCCATACGGTCCAGCAACGCCGGCTGCACCGGAGAGATGTTGTTGGCGGTGGTGATAAAGAGCACATTGGAAAGATCGTAATCCAGATCAAGATAATTATCGTGGAAGGTCGTATTCTGCTCAGGGTCAAGCGCTTCCAGCAATGCGGAGGAAGGATCGCCCTTGAAGTCGGATGCGAGTTTGTCAATCTCGTCCAGCACTATCACAGGGTTGGAGGTGCCGGCACGGGAAATACCATTCAGGATACGGCCCGGCAGCGCGCCCACATATGTCTTGCGGTGGCCGCGGATTTCCGCCTCGTCGTGCATACCGCCTAGAGAGATGCGCACATACTTGCGCCCCAGAGCCTTTGCGATGCTCTTGCCCAGGCTGGTCTTGCCCACGCCGGGAGGGCCGTAGAGGCAGAGGATGGGCGACTTCATGTTCCCCTTCAGCTTCAGCACTGCAAGATACTCTATGATACGGTCTTTGACTGTATCGAGGCCGTAATGATCGTCGTCCAGCACCTTCTGGGCATGCTTCAGGTCCAGATTGTCGACGCTGGTCTCGTTCCAGGGCAGGTTCAGCATGAAATCCAGGTAATTGTACTGGATGCTGTAGTCCGGAGAATTGGTGTTGTAGCGGGAGAGTTTGTTGAGTTCCTTGTCGAAAACCTCAGCTATCTCCTTCGGCCAATCCTTCTTTTCGGCGCGGGCCTTGAGAGCCTCCATGTCATCCCCGTCGTCCATTCCAAGCTCCTCCTGAATGGTTCGGAGCTGGCTGTTCAGGTAATACTCGCGCTGCTGCTGGTCGATCTCGGACTTCACCTTCTGGTTGATGTCCTGCTTGATCTTGGTCAGCTCCAACTGCATGTTCAGCATGGTGAGCAGCTTCATGGCGCGGACCTTCACATCGTCGTACTGGAGGAGGTCCATCTTGTCGGAGAAGTCATCCACCTCCACCGTAGTGGCGATGAAATTCACCAGGAACTGGAAATTGTCGATATTGCGGATGGCGGTGATGGCCTCGCGGGATGCCATCGAGCTATTGCGGATGATGTGCCCGGCCTGCTCCTTGAGGGAGTCGGCGATGGCCTTCAGCGAAGTGCGGTCCCCGTCCGGGAGATAATCGTCCAGATAATGCACCCGGCCGGTGAGGTAGGGTTCATAATTGATTATGGAATCCAGCGAAAGGCGCTTGAAGCCCTGCAGGATGGCAGTGAGAGTGCCATCCGGCATCTCCAGGCTCTTGATGATCTTGGCGACGGTGCCGTAGTTGAACAGGTCTCCGTCGGAAGGATCCTCCACCGTCACATCCGTCTGAGGAACACAGGCGATGAACATATCGCGCTCCTCAGCATCCCGGATAAGCTTTATGGACTTCTCCCTGCCTATAGTGACAGGGAAAATAGTGCCCGGGAAGAGCACGGCGTTGCGCAGCGCGAGCACCGGAAGAATGTCCGGAAGGGTGGACTCGTCTATCTTCTGCAGACCGTCCCCCTGCATCACTGGAATGATGCTGACTTCAGCGCCGGCAGGGAATGTATATTCTTTGTCAGTCATAGAATTGTCAAAATGTCAGTGGCGGAGCACAATGCTCCCCCTCCGCAAATATAGTCAATCTCCGTGCCACACACAAGAAAAGCCTCTTAGGATTTTGATTATTAAAAAATTAACTCTATTTTTGCAAACCCAAAAAGGGACACTTACTAGATTTATACTATTATGACTAAAGCAGACATTGTTAACGAGATTGCCAAGAACACTGGCATCGAGAAAATTCAGGTTCAGGTTGTCGTAGAAGAATTCATGGCAGCCGTCAAGGGTTCAATTTCTAAGGGTCAGCCCGTTTACCTCCGTGGTTTCGGTAGCTTCATCGTGAAGCATCGCGCACAGAAGGCCGCCCGCAATATCACCAAGAAGACCACCATCAACATCCCCGCACACGATGTTCCGGCCTTCAAGCCTGCAAAAGTCTTTGTCGCTGCTCTCCAGAAGTAATCACTAATAATATAGCATATGCCTAGCGGAAAGAAGAGAAAAAGACATAAAATGGCTACGCACAAGCGTAAAAAGCGCTTGCGCCTCAACAGACACAAGAAGAAATAGTCGATAGAGGCTCGTACGGGGGATCCGACGGGCCTCTATTCTTTAAAAGGAACCAATAAAATCCACGCATGGACGAACAGAAAGTCGAAAGGGACCTTATCGTCGAAGAAAGCCTTGCGGAAGTACGGATCGCGCTGATGGAGAACCATCGGCTGATCGAACTCAACAAGGAATCCAACGAGGGTCACAGTTTTTCGGTGGGCAGCGTCTTCCTCGGCAGAGTCAAGAAGCTCCTGCCCGCCCTGAACGCGGCTTTCGTGGACATCGGCGACAGCAAAGAGGCTTTCATCCACTACCTGGACCTTGGCTTCCACTTCACCGCCTTCGACACCTTCGTGCGTGAGAGCAATCCCAACAAGAATCTGAAGGGACTCTACAGCAACACCAAGCTGGGGCCC
>JAGCUK010000062.1 GCA_017962925.1 Bacteroidales bacterium | reverse complement strand
GGTCCTGATAGTTATAATGGTGATATGTCATCAGCGTGGTGCTGTATCCCCACGAAAGGCCTGGATGAAGACGCTTTGCCCAGTCGCCTCCACGGGCGACCGTGCAGATAAGCAACAGGCAGGTCATTATGCTTATAGAGCGTCTCATCTAAAGCGATACATCAGTTTGATATGGGGTACGTATGAATGCTGGTAACCATTGTCGTAAACCTGGATTGAAGTGCCGTATTCATCGCGTCTGCTGATGAATCCGAGTTCCGTGAGGAAGCCGGCCTCGATGTCGATGCGGCGGGTAAAACTGAAGCGCAGCGAGAAAGACAGGCAGGCGGCGGTAAGCAGTCCCGGATACTCCGAGTCGGAGTTGTACACAAAACCCGTACTCACCCCCGGTGCTATGAACAGTCCTGCCTGCGCCTCGCCCGCGTCGAAGGCAAGCAGCCTGTTCTGGTGCAGATAGACAAGTTTTACCCCGGGGCTGCAGATCCTGCCCTCAAGTACGCCATACAGGTCGGCGTTCAGCATGTAGCTGTTGATGATATCGGGCGATGCGGGATGATCGAAGCAGATACCGAATCCCTTGAGTGAGTTGAAAAGGCCGGTCTGGAAACCGCCTGCGGTAAGCCCGGCATAAGGCAGCAGGGCACACACAAGGACAGCAAGTATTTTATTTGCTTTCAAGACGAGGCTCAGGTTTACTCCACTAAGTTAGTGTTTTTATTTGTTTTTTGCACGAAATAACCTAAATTCGCAGACAATTGTACTAAAAACCTGTTGACATGAGTATTGAAGTCCGCAAGATAGATGCTTCGGATAAAAAACAGTTGAGGAAGTTCGTACTCTTCCCGGAAAAACTGTATAAAGATAGTCCCTATTATGTTCCCTGCCTGGTGTTCGACGAGATGGGCACCCTGAATCCGCAGAAAAATCCGGCTTCGGATTTCTGTGATTCAGAACTCTACATGGCATATCGTGACGGTGAGCCAGTCGGGCGTGTAGCTGCCATCATAAACCGTTGGGCCAACGAGCATTGGAAGCACGACGAGGTGCGTTTCGGCTGGTTCGACACCATCGACGACAAGGAGGTTTCGGCAGCACTGATCGCGGCGGTCGAGGCGTTCGGCAAAAAACACGGCATGACGCATATAGTGGGTCCCCTTGGCTTTACGGATTTCGACCCCGAAGGCATGCTGGTGGAGGGCTTCGACCAACAGAGCACCATGCCCCTGATATATAATTATCCGTATTACGTACAGCATATCGAGGCCCTTGGATTTACCAAGGATGCCGACTGGCTGGAATACAGGATATTCGTCCCCGATCAGATGCCCGAAAAGTTTGCCCGTGTCGCACGGCTTGTGGCTGAACGCAACAACTTCAAGGTGCGTCCGGTTACACGCAAACTGATCCGCAGGGAGGATTATGCCACCAAGATATTCCATCTGATTTCGGAGACCTACAAGGAACTCTACGAGTACACCGTGCTTCCGGACAACCTTGCCGACAAATACATAGGTTTTTACCTTAAGGTTCTCGACCTCCGGTATATCACTGCGGTAGAAAACGAAAAGGGTGAGATAGTTGCCTTCGGCATCACCATGCCATCGCTTGCCGACGCGCTCCAGAAGTCCCGCGGGCGCATCTTCCCCTTCGGATGGTGGCACCTGCTCAAGGCGCTGTTCATAAAGCATAGCGAGGGGGCGGAACTGCTTCTGATGGGAGCAAGGCCGGATGTTCGGAACAGCGGCGTTACCGCCCTGGTAATCAACGATATGGTTACAAAATACAGCAAGATGGGGGTCAAGTGGGCGGAGTCCAATGCCGAACTCGAAGACAATCACGCGATCCGCAACAGTTTTGCTGACTTCGACCGCATCCAGCATAAACGCCGCCGTTCCTATAAAAAAGCAATCGACTGATGAACTCACCTCTCCCTCCCCTGCCCGAACGTATGCGTCCGCACAGCCTCGACGGCTATGTGGGGCAGCGGCATTTAGTGGGCAAGGGCTGCATACTGCGCAATATGATCGAGAGCGGCAACCTCAGCTCTTTCATCCTCTGGGGCCATCCCGGCGTGGGTAAGACCACCCTGGCAAGAATCATAGCAGACAGTTGCAAGCGCGAGTTCTATACGCTCAGTGCCGTAAGTGCAGGGGTGAAAGATGTCCGTGAGGTAATAGACGCTGCCAAGAGCGGAAGCATCTTCTCCGCTGCCGCGGCGCCCGTGCTTTTTATTGACGAGATCCACCGTTTCAACAAGGCTCAGCAGGACGCCCTGCTCGGTGCCGTCGAAGCGGGAACGGTGATACTGATAGGTGCAACGACCGAGAATCCCTCCTTCGAGGTGATTACTCCCCTGCTGTCCCGCTGCCAGGTATATGTGCTGCGCAGCCTCGATGCGGAAGATCTTAAAACGCTGCTGGATAAGGCGTTGCGCGAAGACGAACTCCTTAAGGAGCGTAAAATTGAGGTGCTTGAAACCGAGGCACTGTTCCGCCAATCGGGAGGTGACGGGCGAAAGCTTCTGAACATACTGGAACTCGTCGTGGACGCGCAGGCCGGAAAGCGCAGGGTGGTGATCGACAACAAGACTGTAACCTCCTGCCTGCAGGAAAACGTGGCCATCTACGACAAGGACGGAGAGATGCACTACGACATCATCTCCGCCTTTATAAAGAGTATCCGCGGATCCGACCCCAATGCCGCAATCTACTATCTTGCCCGTATGCTCGACGGCGGCGAGGATCCGCTTTTCATTGCCCGCAGGTTATGCCTGAGCGCATCCGAAGACGTCGGGCTGGCGAATCCCAACGCGCTGCTGCTCGCAAATGCTACCTTCCAGGTTGTCAATCAGATAGGAATGCCCGAGGCCCGGATTCCGCTGGCCGAATGTACTGTGTATCTGGCATCATCGCCCAAGAGCAACGCCTCCTATATGGCCCTAGAAGAGGCTTTGCAGGTTGCCCGCGAAGACAAGACACGTGCGGTGCCCCTGCACCTGCGCAACGCCCCGACCAAGCTGATGGATGAACTCGGATATTCCGACGGCTACAAGTATGCCCACGATTACCCGGGGCACTTCGTCGACCTCGAATTCATGCCTGCCGGCCTTGAGGGGCGCGTATTCTACCATCCGGCACCCAACCGGCACGAAGACGCCCTCAAGGCTTATCTTCAGGCCTGCTGGCCGAAATATTACTCGAAGTAAAGTTCCTCTTCGATTACGCCCTGATCAGAACGGGTAACCGATTCCGAAGTGGATGGCGTTGTTACCGTTCTTGAGCCAGTGTGAGGCTCCGATCAAGCGGGCGCCGTCCGGCAGGGACGGATCGCGCAGCTTCATGCCGAAGTCGATGCGAAGCAGGATGAAGGTGAGGTTCAGGCGTATGCCGGCGCCCCAGTCGGCCGCAAGGCTCTGCAAAACCGTTTCGGGCTTGATGTCGGCAAAATTCCATACGTTTCCTACATCGGCGAACAGCGCCCCTTCCAGCTTCCAGACCATCGGGAAACGGTATTCTACGTTGGCTTCCAGCTTGAAGTCACCGGTCTGGCTGGGAATGGCGAAACTGGCATCGGGGGTGCTGAATCCCGGGCCGAGCGCCCTCGCCTGCCATCCGCGCATGCTGCTGGCACCGCCGGCGTAGAACTGCTTTTCGAAGGGCATGGCAGAGGAGTTTCCGTATGCGATACCGGCTCCTGCAAGTATCCTGGTGGCTATTGCCGTGGCATCCTGGGGGCCGTAGCGCCAGGTGCGCCCGAAGGAGTACTCGGCACGGACGTACTGGGCGTAGGGAGAACCTCCGATGCAGTAGGCCCCGTCGGCATTCTTGTCCATCAGGCTGTTCAGCAGGCTGAGGGCGTTGCCGGAAAGGTCGATGCTGATGCGGCGGAAGTGGTAATTGCCGGCGGGTACTATCTCCCTGCTGGAATTGTAATACGCCACCATGCCTATGCCTGCGTCGAGGTGGTCCTGGTAGGCGTATTTCATGTATGGATTGTTCGCAAGGGTGGCGTTGAAGCCCGCGTCGAGGTCGAAGAGCTTTACGAAATTCACCCTGAGCGGAATCAGCTGGTAAGCGACGTTAGAGCGGCTGGTACCGGAATAACCGTACGAGACCGAAAGTACGTTCCGGGTGTATTCTGGCCGGTTCTGGTGGTTGAATGCAACGTTGAATTCGGTTCTGGGAATGGTCCTGCGCTTGAAATACCTGTACGGCAGGCCGAGGAAGCGAGGAAAGCTGATACCCGTCGAGACGCCGTATTCGGTTGCGCGGGTATCGTCCTTGAGGCTGAACTGGAAGTCGCCGTTGAAACTCAGGTTGAGCCATTCTCCCCCGCCGAAAACGTTCTTGTGGAAGTAGCTGAACTGGGGCGAGAGGGCCATGAGTCCGGAAGAGTTGGTAGAACCCTCAGCCTTGACCTTGAAGCCCTGCACCGGCGAACGCGACAGGTTGATGTTGCAGTCCACCTTGGAATCACCGTCCTGTACCATCTCGATACCCCCCCCGCTGAAAACCTTCAGCGACGACATCCTGTTATAAGTGGTTGCCACCTCGCTCTCGCTGTAGAAGCTGCCGGGTTTTACGGTGTTAAGTCCCTTCAGCACCGACTCCTTGAAACGCATGTCTTTCGGGATGGAGATGGCGACCTTTCCGATGGTGAACTTGTTCAGCGGCCGGGCGCTGGTCTCCACCTGACTGCGTTCGTACTCGCGGACACGGTACTGCAGTACGGCCTTTCCATCCACCGTGTCGGCCTCGAATGAGTAGTTGCCGCGGTTGAGGGTGTAATAGCCGAGGTCGCGCAGTCGGGCGGCGGAGCGGGCGCTCTCTTCTTCGAGCAGGGCTTCGGAGAGGAAATTGTCCGTGAGGGTGCTTCTGATCAGATCTTCGTCGGCCAGGAAGTCGTCTTTGAACGGTCCGTAGGGCGGAATGTCGAAGATGACGCTGTCGATCCGGTAGCGGCTGCCTGCGGAAACGTTATAGTTAACCCGGATCTTTTTGCCTTCACGCACGGTACTGGTATCGACCTGCGCACTGTAATAGCCGAGATACCTGAGGCGGTTTGTGATATTGACGATGGATGTGCCGACGGAGGACTCGTCGTAAACCACGGGAGGCACTCCCAGTTTATGGAAAAGCCCGTCACGCTTCGACCAGTTATAAACGTAGAGGAAGGGGTTGAACCCCAGCAGCCCGCCGTTTCCGGCAGTCTGGCGTATATAATTGGAAAGATCCCCCTCCGTGAGTTCCGGCTCGTCGGTAAAGCTGATCTCGTTGCCCGTGAGCCTGTACTGCCCGTCTTCGAGTACCCTTGTGGTACTGCACGAAGCCAGTGCAAGAACCAGCAGCAAAATATGGGGAATCCTGTTCATCAAATGCAAAAATAATCATAAATTTGCACAAATGGACAAAATCAGCAACAACGAAATAAAGAGGATCAGGTCGCTGCGTGAGAAGAAGTTCCGTGATGCTCTCGGGCTCTTCGTGGTTGAGGGCGAAAAGATGGTTGCAGAGGCCATGGAGTCCGGTTTGGAGGTGGAAACGGTGCTCCGGCGCGACGAAATCGGCCCGGAGGCCATGGCGCGCATCAGCTCCCAGAACTCCCCTTCTCCGGTGCTGGCGGTAGTTCGCAAACCTGCTCCTTGCTCCCATCCCGCGAAGGGACTTTGCCTGGGGCTTGATTCGGTGCGCGATCCGGGCAACCTGGGCACCATCCTCCGTATTGCCGACTGGTTCGGGGTGGAGTGCATTTTCGCATCGCCGGACTGCGTTGAGGTATATAATCCAAAGGTAGTTCAGGCCTCGATGGGTGCCATTTTCCGTAAACCGGTGATTTCTTGCGATCTGCCGGAGAAATGCCGGGAATTCCGCTCCTCCGGCCTGCAGGTTTACGGCACCTTCCTGGACGGGGATGATATCTATGACAGCCCTCTCGGGACCGGCGGCCTGGTAATCATGGGCAACGAAGCCGACGGCATCAGTCCCGCCGTCGGGGCGGAGTGCACACGCAGGCTCACCATCCCCTCTGTTGGAGGAGGCGCCGAGTCGCTCAACGTATCGGTCGCCTGCGGGATCGTTCTATCGGAATTCAGGCGCAGATGATTATCTATCAGGTACTTCCCCGTATATGGGGGCATGGGCATTTCGAAGACTGGGGGGCAAAGGAATTTGCTTATCTGAAGACGCTCTGCGTCGATGCCGTCTGGTTTACCGGCGTAATCCGCCATTCGACAGGAAAGGACTATGTAAAGGGCGACCCGGGCTCCCCTTACTCTATTGAGGACTATCACGATGTGAACCCGTATCTTGCAAAGGATCCTGAAAAACGGATGCAGGACTTTGAGAGACTTGTTTCACGTACTCACAAGGCCGGTCTGAAGCTATTTATCGACTTTGTTCCGAACCACGTCAGCCCGGATTGCAACGATGTTCCGAAGTGCGGCTGGTGCGACTACGACTGGACCGATACCCGCAAGATAGACTACTCCCGCCGCGAGGCATGGGACGCAATGCTGGAGATAGCCCTTTTCTGGGCCGGCAAGGGCGTTGACGGCTTCCGTTGCGACATGATAGAAATGGTGCCTCCGGAGTTCCTCAAATGGCTTGTAGCGGAGGTGAGAAAGCGGTATCCGAAGTTTATCTTCATAGGAGAGGTTTATGACCGGGGTAACTACCGCCGCTATGTTGATGATGTGAAATTCGACCTTCTGTACGACAAATCCGGCTTGTACGACACTCTGCGTGCCGTTATCTGCCAGGGGGCGTCGGCAAGGGGCATCACCCGCAACTGGCAGTTCCTCCAGGACATGCAGCCCCGGATGCTGAACTTCCTGGAGAATCACGACGAGCAGCGCTTCGCCTCGCGATGGTTTGCCGGCGACGCTTCCAAAGCCTTTCCCGCCCTTGCAGTCGGGGCCCTTTTCAACGGTGCGTCGTTCATGCTCTATGCCGGGCAGGAGGTGGGTGCGGATGCTTCCGAAGGAGCAGAAGGAAGAACATCGATCTTTAATTGGACGGAGCCTGCTGAGATTAAGATGCTCTGTCGTTATATACGTACTGGAAAAGGACTTGCTGCAGGTAATATGAAGCTTCTCTGCAGGTATCGTGAATTGCTGTCTCTGCTCTCCGATCCGGTGTTTTCAGCCGGCTTCAACTATGACCTTTGCTGGTGTAATTCCATACTCCACGGCTTCGATCCAGAAAGGCATTTCGCCTTCCTCCGCTACAGGCGTCCTCCGCGCAAGCGCAAGGCCGAAGCCGTGCTTGTGGTCTGCAATTTCAGCGGCGAGCCTGCATCGATGAAGATCAATCTTCCGGAGGACCTCAGGGCCGCGAAAGAGCTTGGCTGGCTGCCTCCCAGGGTGGAGGTGTCGGTGCCCGCCTGGGACTATATTCCGGTGCACCTGTAAAATATCCCTTTCATACTTTGGTGAAGCTACATTTTTTCTTAACTTTGCGTGCGTATAATTAAGAAACTTCACTTTTAGTTATGAAAGATTCAATAATCATCCTTTGCGGCGGCGGCCCGGCCCCTGGCATGAATACCGTCGTTTGCTCCGTAGCAAAAACGTTCCTTTCCAATGGTTATCGCGTAATCGGCCTTCACGGCGGTTATTCCGGGCTTTTCAGCACCAATCCCCGCACCGAAGACATCGATTTCTTCAAGGCTGACGCTTATTTCAACCGCGGCGGTTCCTATCTTCAGATGAGCCGTTTCAAACCCACGGACGAGGATTTCGAGAAGAACTTCAATCTGGGGCTCTTCAAAGACAACAACATCAAACTTCTGGTTACCGTCGGCGGAGATGATACCGCATCCACCGCAAACCGCATCGCCAAGTTCCTCGAGGCCAAGCAGTACCCCATCCACAACATCCATGTGCCCATGACCATCGACAACGACCTTCCCCTTCCCGTAAACGCCCCTACCTTCGGCTTCAATTCCGCAAAGGACGAGGGCTCGCATCTTGCACGCACCGTGTATGAGGATGCCCGCACCTCCGGCAACTGGCTGCTGATCAGCGCAATGGGCCGCAGCGCAGGCCATCTCGCCCTTGGAATCGTCGAGGCCACTCACTGCCCCATGACTATCATCCCCGAGATGTTCAACAAGACTTCCATCAACCTGGACAAGATAGTCAAGCTGGCCATTTCCGCCATCATCAAGCGCAAGATCCTGGGCATCCCCTATGGCACAGTAGTGGTGGCTGAGGGCGTATTCCACGATCTCGATCCTCAGGAAATCAAGGATGCCGGCGTCACCATGACCTACGACGAGCACGGCCATCCCGAGCTCGGCAAGATCAGCAAGGCAGTCCTCTTCAACGATATCCTGGACAAGGAATTCAAGAAGATCGGCCTCAAGATCAAGACCCGTCCCGTGGAGATTGGCTACGATGTCCGTTGCCAGGATCCTATCGGATACGACCTTACCTACTGCACCGAACTTGCCATGGGAGCCTACGAACTCTTCGCAAAGGGCGAAACCGGCTGCATGGTGTATGTGGATGCCGATGGCGAGGCTCATCCTCTCTACCTCAAAGACCTGCAGAACGCAGAAGGCAAGATTCCTCCGCGCCGCGTGAATATCGAAGGCGGCACCGCACAGAATTACTTCAGCCACATCTGCCACTATATTACCCCTGCAGACTACGAGGCGGCCAAGAAGTATGTTCCCAACCCCGAAGAATTCGACTTCAAGAAGATTCTCGGCTGGTAGATGCTGAAAGAGGAAGCACATAGCAGGATTCTGGAACTCAGGGGCATCCTTGAGGAGAACAGCCGGCGTTACTACGTCGACAACGCTCCCACGATGTCCGATTATGAGTACGACCAGCTGATGCATGAATTGGAGGCCCTGGAGGCGGATTTTCCCGAATTCGCCTCCGCGGACTCCCCCACCCGCAAGGTCGGCAGCGACCTGGAAACTCCCTCGGAGCCTTCCAGCCGCGAATTCGTGCAGCGGCCGCACCGCTATCCCATGCTTTCCCTCGGCAACACCTATTCCATCGCGGAGGTGGAAGAATTCTCCGCACGTGCCGACAAAACCCTTGGCACAGCCTTCACCTATTGCTGCGAGCTGAAGTTCGACGGCACCGCCATCTGCCTGACCTACCGGAACGGCAAACTGGTGCAGGCGCTTACCCGCGGCGACGGTGTGATCGGAGACGATGTCACCGAGAACGCCAGGCGCATCTCCAATATCCCCCAGCAGCTCCATGGGAACTATCCTGAGGAGTTCGAGATCAGGGGCGAGGTGCTGATGCCTTATGCCGCATTCGACCGTCTGAACGAGCTCCGGGCGCTGGATGATGAGCAGCCTTTCGCCAATCCCCGCAATGCCGCTTCGGGCTCCCTCAAATTGATAAACCCGGATGAGGTGGCCCAGCGCGGACTGTGGTGCACCCTTTATCACATCCCCGCTCAGAGCCTGGACTTCGAATCCCACGACCAGGCCCTGCGTGCAGCGGCCTCCTGGGGCCTTCCAGTCTCGGATGAAAGGCGCCTCTGCCATAATATCGGCGAGATCCGCGAGTTCATCGATTATTGGGATGTGAACCGCAAGAACCTGCCTTACGCCACCGACGGAGTTGTCATCAAGATTAACGAGATGGCTTACCAGAGGGCGTTGGGCTACACTGCAAAATCCCCCAGATGGGCGGTGGCCTACAAATTCAAGGCGGAGCAGGCCCTGACCCCCATCCTTTCCATCGACTATCAGGTAGGCCGCACCGGAGCCATCACCCCGGTGGCAAACCTCGAACCCGTGCTGCTCTCCGGCACCATCGTGAAGAGAGCGACACTGGTCAATGAAGATCAGATCCGCATGCTGGACATCCACGAAGGCGACTATGTCTATGTGGAGAAAGGCGGCGAGATCATACCCAAAATCACAGCCGTAGAGCCCTCCAAGCGCAAAGCTGGGGCTGCCGTGCCTGAATTCCCCAAACTCTGCCCGGACTGCGGCACTCCCCTCGTGCGCGAGGAGGATGAGGCTAAGTGGTTCTGCCCGAACAGCGACGGATGTCCCATGCAGATCAAGGGGGAACTGCTTCATTTCACCGGCCGCAAGGCCATGGACGTGCTGGCCGGGGAGGCCACTGTGGATCAGTTGTTTACCCTCGGCTACGTGCGTACTCCCGCGGATTTATACGACCTCTCTATGCATCAGCTGATGAGTCTGGAAGGATGGAGGGAGAAATCCGCGATCCGTTTCAAGGCAAGTCTGGATAAATCCCGCGAGGTACCTTTCGAGCGTGTTCTCTTCGCCCTCGGAATCCGCTTTGTCGGGGAAACCACTGCCAAGACGGTCGCAAGACACTTCGGGGATGTGGACTCCCTGATTGCCGCCACCGAGGAACAGTTGAAAGAGGTTCCCGATGTGGGCGACGTCTGCGCCAAGAGCATATACGACTATTTCCGGGACGAGAGGCATCTGATAGAGATTCAGAGGCTCAAGGCCCATGGGCTCAGGTTCAGCGTGGAAGAACCCGCTGCAGCCGCCTCCAAGGCCCTTGCAGACAAGGTTATAGTCATCTCCGGCACCTTCAGCATCTCCCGGGACGAGATGAAGGCGCTCATAGAAAAGCATGGAGGCAAGAATTCCGGGAGCATCAGCGGAAAGACCTCTTTCCTGCTGTCCGGCGAGAAACCGGGCCCGGAGAAAATCAAGAAATGCGAGGAACTCGGAGTGCCCATTATAGGCGAAGCCGAGTTTATGGAAATGTTGCCCGAAGAGGCCCCGGTGGCCCCCAACGACGGCAAAGTAGAACAGTTAAGTTTGTTTTAGAAGATGCGGAAGTATCAGTTGACGGACAGGAAAGTAACCTGGAGCGACATAAAAGAGCTGTTTACAGACAAGATCTGGGTCATGGAAACCGATTTCGCAACCGGTGCCTGGAGGCGTCTGGTCAGTTTTATCCGCATAGTCCGCAAGACTTTTGATTCATTTGCGGAGCATAGGATGGGTTTCCAGTGCGTGGCGCTCAGTTATTTCGTGACTCTGGCCATCATCCCTCTCACCGCATTCATCTTCTTTGTTTCCAACGGCTTGAAGATTGCCGATAAGCTGGAAGTTCTACTTACAAGGATACTCCCGAACAACCTGGATCTGGTGAGCATAGCCATCAGCAAGGCAGATAATATAATAGCTGCTGCACAGTCCGGCCCCGTGGGCCTTTTCTCCGCTCTGTTGTTCATGTGGACGATCATCTGGCTGATGTTCCAGACCGAAAGGGTTTTCAACAACGTCTGGGGCATACGGAAGATTCCCCGCGCAACTTGGAAGCGCTTCGGCTTCTACATCGGCCTGCTGTTGCTGCTGCCTTTCATCGTAATCATTTTCTGCTACGGAATCGCGCTTTATTCCAATGCGGTGTCGCTGATAGGCCTGAATGCGGAAACCCTCTCCCGTTTCGTGGGATGGCTGCTGTTCTATGTGGTCGTTGTCGGCACTCTGTCAGCCGCTTTTAAGTATATTCCGGCCTGCTTTGTTCGCTACAAGCATGCTTTGATAGCGGCGGCGTTCTCGGGTATCATCTTCTGTGCTTTCCAGTATCTGTATCTGGAGACTCAGATGTTCGTGAGCCGTCTGAATGCGGTATACGGAGTGATCGCGGCTATTCCTCTCTTCCTTATCTGGCTTAACTACAGCTTCCAAATAGTAATGTATGGGGCGCAACTAACCTATGCGCTTCAGGATGAAGAACAAAGAATGAAATCATGAGCAGCCTTTCGAAATTCACCATAAAGGATTATAATCTCATCCGCAAGGAATGGGAAAGGCTGCGTGAAGCCGCTGCCGTCCGTTGCCGGGACGAGGAAGAGCTCGCCGTGGTGCAGAAGGCTTTCGACTTCGCAAATCAGGCGCACCGTAACGTGCGCAGGCGCTCAGGAGAGCCCTATATCATCCATCCCATCCAGGTTGCGGAAATCGTGATCAAGGAGATCGGCCTTGGCTGCAAGTCCATCTCTGCCGCTTTGCTGCACGATGTCGTGGAGGATACGGACTATACCATTGACGACATCCGCAATTTGTTCGGGGACCATATCGCCCTGCTGGTGGATGGTCTTACTAAGATCAAGACGGTGCTGGACAATGAAGACCGCAAGCGCGGGCCCATCACCTCCACCGAAAGCATACAGGCAGAGAATCTCAAGAGGATCCTGCTCACCCTTAACGACGATGTGCGTGTGGTTCTGATCAAGCTGGCCGACCGCCTGCATAACTGCCGCACCATCGAGTTCATGCCCGAGCACAAGCGAGACAAGATTCTCAGCGAGACCATGTTCATCTTCATTCCTCTCGCCCACAGGCTGGGCCTATACGGGGTGAAATCGGAGATGGAGAATATCTGGCTGAGGTTCAAGGAGCCAGATGCCTACAGGGAGATTTCCGAGCGCGTTGTCCGTAACGTGGAAGAGAGGGATGCAGAGATCAACGAATTCATTCAGCCCATCGAGGCTGCCCTGAAGCAGGCGGATATCTCCTTCGAGATCAAGAAACGCATCAAGACGCCTTATTCCATCTGGTTCAAGATGCGCACCAAGAAGGTCTCCTTCGAGCAGATCTATGATCTCTACGCAGTCCGCATCATCTTCGACCAGTCGGCGGATCCCGAAGCCGAGCGCAGGCAGGCTTATCTCATCTATTCGATCCTGATAGGCCTCTATACCTCGCAGCAGGCGCGCTTCAGGGACTGGATATCATCTCCCAAGAGCAATGGCTACGAGGCGCTCCACTGCACTCTGATGAGCCGCTCAGGCTTCTGGATTGAGGTGCAGATACGCTCCCGCAGGATGGACGATATCGCCGAGAAGGGTATCGCCGCGCACTGGTCCTACAAGAACAACGGCTACATCTCCGAGCTGGACAGCGAGATGGACAAGTGGCTGAAGACTGTGCAGGAGATTTTGGTGAGTTCCGACGTGAATGCGCTGGAACTGCTGGATATCATCCATAAAGACCTGGTAACCACCGATATAGTGGTGTTCACCCCCAAGGGAGAGCAGCGCACCATACAGAACGGCGCCACGGTGCTGGACTTCGCCTATAACATCCACACTCACATCGGCAACCAGGCAATTGCGGCTAAGGTCAACATGAAGCTGGTGCCGCTGTCGCAGGTGCTCCATGCCGGAGACCAGGTGGAAATCATCACCGCAGGTAACGGCCGCCCCAAAGTGGAGTGGCTGCAGTTCCTCCAGACCAGGCACGCGCGCAACCTCGTGATCGAATACTTCCGCAAGAGCCGCCGTCCGCTGGTGGAGAAGGGAAAGAACATTTATGCCGAGAGGCTGACGGTCATGGGAGTGGAGCGGAGCAAGGAGAATCTGAAGAAACTGCTCAGGCATACCATGCTCAACGATGCCACCGAGCTGTATTTCCGCGTGGGGCTGGGACTTCTGGGGCCCGAGGTGTTCAGGGAGACTTTCGCTTCTGAACGCATGGCATCCGTCAATGGCGGTTATGTGGTATCTCCATGCTGCAATCCTATTCCCGGGGATCCTGTAATAGGGTTCCGGGCGGAAGACGGCACGATTATAGTACACAAGAAAACCTGTCCTGAGCTGGAGAAACTCTCATTGGAATTCGACAGTTCCCGTTTCGTGGTGGTGAAAGACTTCGACCTGGATGTCGTGGAATTCCCCGTGCGACTTTCTCTCCATGGCTTTGATAGGAAGGGGCTGCTCAGCAAGATCAGCCAGTTCGTGTCCCTCACCATGGATGTGAACATCCGGGAAATCCACCTTAGCGGCAAGGATGGCGTGATGGACGGATACATCGACATGCTGGTGCAGGATAAGAAGAATCTGGAGGCCATGATACAGGGCCTCAGGAAGATAGAAGGCGTTCAGGACGTTGTCAGAACAGACATTTGATGAAAAAGTATATACCTCTCATAATCGCATTGCTCGCACTGCTTGCCCCGGTGTTCATGCCTTCGTGCGCCAACACTACGCAATCGCCGTCCGGTGGCCCTAAGGATACCATCCCCCCGGTAATCGTGAATATCAAGCCGCTGCCCGGCCAGACCGGGTTCCCGCTTGAGAAGGGCAAGATAGTGTTCGAATTCAACGAATATGTGAACATCAAGACCGCCACCGACATCTTCCTCTCCCCTCCTCTGGAGAAGAGGCCCAAGTCCAAGGTGGTAGGAAAGAGCGTCGTAATTACCTTCGAGAATCCCCTGGAGCCCAATACGACCTATACTCTCAACTTGAATGCGGCCATTGCGGACAATAACGAGGGCAACCTTTTCCCCGGTTTTACATATGTCTTCTCGACCGGAGATCAGATCGATTCTATGTTCGTGACCGGCACCGTGCGGGATTGCAACACGCTTGCTCCAATGAAGGGGGCGACGGTGATGCTCTATAAGGATCATTCAGATTCCGCCGTGTTCCTCAAAAGGCCTTATGCTGCCGGCAGGACGGATGACTGGGGCTACTTCGTGCTCCCGTATATCCAGGACACAGTTTACCGCATCTATGCCATCAAGGATGCCGGAAACGACAATATCTACAGCCCGGATGTGGACAGGGTGGGGTTCATAGATTCTCTGATACGCCCGGAGTGGAAGGTGATCGATACCCTTCCCGAGTTGCTGAAATACGACATGACCGATACCCTTGGATGCCAGGAGCGCCGCAGCCAGTATGAGTTAAAAGTCTTCCGCGAGCGTCCTACCAAGCAGTATATCGTCAACAAGGTACGCACTTCCCCGCGCTCCGCATACATCACCTTCATGGCTCAGGATGCCTGGATAGATTCCCTCTGGTTCGGAGGTTATCCCGCCGACAGGGTGATTTCCCAGTTCAATTTGCAGCAGGATAGCCTGGAGCTGTGGTTGAACGACCGAAGGCCAGCCCCGGATACCCTGCATCTGTTCGTGAATTACAGGAAGACGGACAGCCTGGGCGTGATGAAACCCGAGCTGGAGCATGTCAAGCTGGTGATGGATCCGGAGGTGAAGAAGAACTATTCCAAGAGCCGCCGCAAGAACCTGAAGCATGAAGATACCATCTGCGTCTATACCCTCAAGGCAGAGGGCGATATGGTGGAGACGGATGGCTATGTGCTCGAATTCAAGTATCCTATCGTTTACGAGAACTTCGATTCCCTCCAGTTCCGCTACATCAACCCCAAGCAGAAGGAATTCAAGGACAAGGTAACCATCGAGCAGGATTCCCTGAATCTGCGCAGATATAAGATACGCCCCAAGGTGAAGTTCCAGCCGGGCTTCGAATACTTCCTGAAGGTGCCTCACCGCAGTTTCCAGGACATCTACGGCTACTGGTGCGATAGCACCGAGGTCAAGGTTACTCTGCCTACGGATGAGACCCTGAGCGTGCTGAATGCTGAATTTGTCGGTGTTGACAGGAAGTTCATAGTGGATCTGCTGGACGAGAAACGCACTAATGTGATCCGGTCCTTCATCCTGGAAGAGGACAAGACTCTGGTATTCCCCTACCTTAAACCGGGCAAATATTCGCTCCGTATAGCCGATGACGGCAACCGCAACTCCATCGTGGATACAGGCGACCTTCTGCAGCACAAACAGCCCGAGCAGGTGCTGTTCGTCAAATTCGGGGAAAGCGAGTACCTGGATGTTATGAAGTCGTCCGAACTGGACCAGACGATTAATCTGGCTGAGCTGTTTGAGAAGAGATGAAAAGAGCATCGATCATAATTCTGAGCCTCCTTTGCTGCCTGGGCGCCTTCGCTCAGGAAGCCGGCACATTCGCGCCCCAGGGCACTCAGGAGTTCTCTTCCGGATCGATACGCTATATTCAGGATACAACGGTGACCGTCCAGAACGTGGCGGATATCAATGATTACGACCTGATAGGAGTCAATTTCGGGCTTACCTGGTCTCAAATGCAGTTCAATCCCCCGGTCAAGCAGGACTGGCTCTTCAATCCCTTCTATGCTTCGGTCACTTATACCCACTACCTGAAACTGTTCCAGTATATGCCGTATTTCGGCTACCAGATCGGGGTTGCCTATGGCAGAGAGGGTTATCGATTTACCGAGAACAAGGAGACAAAGACCATCTATAAGATAGAAGGTGCCACTCAGGCCACCATGGAGGTGGTAGAAGTGCCTTTCCTGGCTCACTTCCACTTCGATGCACTCCACTTCAAGATAATGGCCAATGCGGGCCTCTACGGCGGTTACAGGCGCACTATCAAGCGAACCGGCCCCAATGTTACTGCCGGGCTCGAGAACGCCTTCAAGGATACCGACCGCCAGCCGGATTACGGCTTGCAGGGAGGCGCCGGCATAGGCTTTATCTTCGATCCCGTAGAAATCCACCTGAATGCCCTTCTGCGTTACTCCTGGTCGAGCATCTACACTCCGGATTCATCTCCCAGCATTTATAATCAATATTACTACCGCTTCGCATATCCTCTGGACTTGAATATCACCCTGGGCGTCTATTTCCAGCTCACAAAGCGCACCGGACGCACCTCCAAGGACCTCAAGCGCCAGGCGAGGGATATTGTTGAAAACGGATGGGAACTCTACAATGGAAACACTGAAGGTAAGGATTGGGAATAAGCTTGTTATCGGCGAACCCGGGCATATCGTCGTCCAGACGATGTGCAATACCCACACATACGATGTAGATGTGACGGTGGCTCAGTGCAAGGCTATGACTGCCGCCGGAGCGGAGTTGATCAGGATAACCGTTCCCGGCATGAAGGATGTCCCCTGCATCCGCGAAATCAAGGACAGACTGCGCTCGGAGGGCATCGACACTCCGCTGGTGGCGGATATTCACTTCTCTTCCGAAACCGCGATGGCGGTGGCCGGCATAGTGGAGAAAGTGCGCATCAACCCCGGCAATTTCCATCCGGACCATGAAGTGGCCCGTCAGCGTTTTCAGGAGCTCCTGGGCATCTGCAAGCAGCATGGCACCGCCATTCGCATAGGGCTCAATCATGGCTCTCTCGGTAAGTATATCACCGAACTCTACGGGAACACTCCCCTGGCCATGGCAAAAGCCGCTATGGAGTGGCTGCAGATGTGTATAGACAACGATTTCCTGCAGGTAGTGGTGTCGCTAAAGTCCAGCAATACTGTGGTGATGGTAGAGGCTTACCAGATACTGCATTCCCTGATGGAAGAGAAAGGAGTTCTCTTCCCCATGCATCTGGGCGTGACAGAGGCTGGGAACGGGGATAGCGGACGCATCAAATCCTGCGTGGGAATCGCCACTCTGCTGGAGCAGGGCATAGGCAATACCATCCGCGTATCATTAACCGAAGATCCCGTCGCGGAGATTCCGGTAGCGAGATATCTGGCGGAACGCTATTCGGGCCGCGAAATCAGCATGCCGGCCTCCAGAGAGCGCGTAATACTCGATGCAGCGTGCACCTATGGTCCGGACCTCCTGATGCGCCGGAAGGACGCTCTGACGCTGAATACGGGTCTTGGAGAGGAATTTGACCGCTATCTCGAGGATGAGATCATGCAAGCCTCCCGCAGGCGCTTCTATAAGCCTGAATACATCGCATGCCCCGGCTGCGGCCGCACCATGTATAATCTGCAGGATGCATTCGAGAAAGTAAAGGCCCGCACCTCCCATCTGAAGGGGATGGTGATTGCTGTCATGGGATGCATTGTGAACGGCCCCGGGGAGATGGCTGATGCCGACTGGGGATATGTGGGAGAAGGCAACGGCAAGGTCAGCATATACAAAAAGAATGTGCCCGTCTTGAGGCACATTCCAGAAGATGAAGCTCCGGACAAACTCCTGGAACTTATTGAATCTCAGCAATAACCGTCTCGCAAGCGCGGACCTGGTCTCCTTTTTTCACTTTGATATCGGCATCCATGGGCAGATAAAGGTCCATTCTGGAGCCGAACTTGATAATGCCGCACTGCTCCCCTGCCGTGACCTTCAAACCGAGCTTGGAATAATTCACTATCCTTCGGGCGAAGGTGCCTGCATGCTGCTTAAAAAGCACCTCTGCGCCTGATTCCGTGCGTATGCAGGAACTTGCATGCTCGTTCTCTTCCGAGGCCTTTGGCTTGAATGCAAGCAGATGTTTGCCGGGATGGTAGCAGTAATAAACGACCTCGCCGCTCACCGGCCAGTAGTTGGCGTGAACGTCGAAGAAGTCCATATAGACGCAGACGCGCTTGCACTGGCGCTTCATGTATTCATCCTCGAAGCATTCATCCACGATCACTACCTTGCCGTCGGCGGCAGAAGTAACTATCTTGTCGCTGCCTACAGGATTCCTTTTGGGAAGACGGAAAAAATACAATTGCCAGATGCAGAAAGCCCATGCCAGCACTATCAGAGTCCATTTTATCCACGCTATGCCCACCAGATGATGGATAGCGTAGATAAAGACCGCTGCGATGAAGAATACCAGCGCAAGAGTGCCGTATGAGTTCTTGTCTATCATGCGAAACCTTCGGTTATCAGTCCATAAACCATATAAAAGGTCCATGCTGCATAGGATGCGAGCAAGGTGCTGTCAAAACGGTCCAGAAGCCCTCCGTGGCCCGGGATTATGGTTCCCGAGTCCTTTATGCCTACACGGCGCTTCCACATGGATTCGATCAGGTCTCCCGTTACGCCGAAGAAATGAACCATGATGCCCAGTACTATGGCGGCGATAATGGGCAGTTCCAAAAGGCCGGTGATGCTCATGATCACGGCTGCGGCGACGCAGCATACCAGACCTCCCCAGAAGCCTGCCCAGGTCTTATTGGGCGAGATTTCGGGGGCAAGTTTCCTGCTGTTGATCTTCTTTCCTATGGTGCTGCCGATGCAATAACCTCCGACATCCGTGCCCCAGATCATGATCAGGACACAAAGCACGGGAATGCCGGACCAGGTGCCCTTCAGGAACGCCAGGGCATTGAGGGCGACCAAGCCGAGCAGGATATAGATTATGCCTACTATCCTGTGTGTCCTGCTCTTTTCAGGGATTCTGAGGTATTCGTAAAACATTCCTACGGCAATCAGGGTCAACAGGATGCCGAACAACCATTGGTTGATCAGCATCCCGGCAAGCATTATTGCCACGAAGACCGCTCCGGAAATAGTTCTTTTTACGAATATATTCATGCCTCCGATGTCTTTGCCTTAGGTCCGAGTATTGCTTCCAGGTCGTCTGCGAAGATGACTTCCTTCTCCAGCAGCATTCCTGCCACCTTCTCGAAGGCGTCGCGATGGTCTGTGAGTATCTGCAGGGTGGTCCTGTGAACCTCTTCCACCAGATTCTTGACTTCGTTATCCATCAGTTCTGCGGTCTTCTCGGAATAGGGTTTTACCATTTCGTAGCCGCGTGCACCAGTGGAATCATAGAAGGACAGTTGCCCGACCTTATCGCTCATTCCGTAGAACTGGACCATGCTGTAGGCTATGTTGGTGAGCCTTTCCAGATCGTTAAGAGCACCGGATGCGGGTTCGCCGTTGATTATCTCTTCAGCCACACGCCCGCCCATCAGGGTGCACATCTCATCCATCATCCAGGACTTGGACAATATCTTGCGCTCGCTGGGGAGACTCCAGGTGATGCCCAGGGCCTGTCCGCGAGGGATAAGGCTGACTTTGAATACGGGATCTGCGTTAGGCAGCAGCCATCCTACTACGGCATGACCGGCCTCATGATATGCGGTGGTGCGCTTTTCCGCAGGGGTCATGATGGTGGAACTCTTGCGCTCCAGACCGCCCACGATCCTATCCACGGCATCCAGGAAATCCTGCTTTTCGATTTCAGGCTTGTTCCTGCGGGCTGCGGTCAGGGCAGCTTCGTTGCAGACATTGGCTATATCAGCGCCGGAGAAGCCAGGAGTATGCTTTGCCATGAATTCCACGTCGAAATCCTTGGCAACCTTGAGGCCGCGGAGGTGCACGTTGAAGATTTCTTCACGCTCCTTGAGTTCAGGCAGCTCAACGTGAATCTGACGGTCGAAGCGCCCGGCACGCATCAGGGCCTTGTCGAGGATGTCTGCGCGGTTGGTTGCAGCGAGAACTATCACGCCGCTGTTGGTGCCGAAGCCATCCATCTCGGTGAGCAACTGGTTCAGGGTGTTCTCCCGCTCATCGTTGCTGCTCCAGCCCACGTTCTTGCCTCTGGCGCGCCCTACGGCGTCTATTTCGTCGATGAAGACTATGCAAGGGGCCTTCTCCTTGGCTTGTGCGAAGAGGTCGCGTACGCGGCTTGCACCGACGCCCACGAACATCTCCACGAAATCGGAGCCGCTGATAGAGAAGAAAGGCACGTTGGCCTCCCCTGCCACAGCCTTGGCGAGCAAGGTCTTACCGGTGCCGGGAGGGCCTACCAGAAGGGCACCCTTGGGGATTTTGCCACCGAGAGCGGTGTATTTCTTGGGGTTCTTCAGGAAATCTACTATCTCCATGACTTCTTCTTTCGCTCCGTACAGGCCCGCAACATCTTTGAAGGTGACGTTGACAGTGTTCTTGTCTGCAAGTTTGCCGGTGGAACGGCCCACATTGAAGATACCGCCACCGGGGCCGCCTTGGCCTTTCCCGCCCACGGCGCCCATCCCGCGGAACATCCATACCCACATGATTATCAACAAGATAGGCCACAGGAGCCACTCCAGCATATTGCGCCATATTCTGGATTCATTCTCCATCACAACCTTCACCGGAGTTGCGTCCGGCTTGCTGATAAGGAGTTCGGAATTCAGGGTTTCGAATTCGACCTCGGGATCGAATTTATCAGAGACGAAGAAGGTGAAATGAGGGGACTTGGGAGGCAGCTGGCCTGCCGGGAAAAGGTCTGCGTACTTACCGAGGCTTTCGGGCTTCATGGTAACACTGCCCTTATAGTCGTTGCGCACGAAGTGTATCTCCTTCACGTCGCCGTCCAGGATCATCTGCTTCAATCCTGCCCATTCGATCTTCTGCGGGCCGGGACCTGAATTCGAGAACAAAAGATATCCTATTCCCAATATTACGAGAAAGTATATCCAGGAAAAGTTGAAGCGGATGACGGTCTTCTTATTTTGTTTCTTAGCCATTTGCGATATTAATTGTAACTTTGCGTTATCATACAAATATAATGACAAAAATGAAACAATCATACGGTTGCGGATCAATAGAATGGCTCGAACGCACAGATTCCACGAATTTGGATGTGCGGCGCAGACTCTCTTCTCTTGACAATTTGTCAGTTATAGCTGCTAGATTCCAGACCGCCGGCCGCGGACAGGGGGATCATATCTGGGTATCTCCCGAGGCGGAAAACCTTACTTTCAGTGTACTGCTGCGCTTTGGCGAGGGGGCAATCTCTCCCCTGCCTGCCGTGGAAGCCGTGCGTATCACTCATACCGCCACCCTGGCACTGCATTCTTTCCTTGCGGAAGAAGGCATCAAGGCCAGAATCAAATGGCCTAACGATATCTGGGTCGGGAACCGCAAGATCTGCGGAATGTTGATAGAGAATATCCTGGACGGTGCAAACGTTGCCTGCAGCATCATCGGCATAGGTCTTAACCTGAATCAGAAGGAGTTCGATCCTAGCCTTCCCAACCCGGTTTCACTGACCCAGCTTACAGGGCGCAACTATCCTCTGGAAGCCACTCTGGAGCGCCTCCACAAAGAAATTTGCCGCCGGGTGGCCCAATTGGACACATCCGACGGCAGATACGAGTTGGAAAGATTATTCAATAAGTACGTTTTTCACCTCGAAGCCGGGCAATAGCCTCGGCTGGGCTGGCAGCATTGAAAACTGAACTGCCGGCCACGAAAATGCTAGCTCCGGCATCCTTCAACAACTGCACGTTATCGTCGCCCACTCCCCCATCCACTTCGATGGGAGCGTTGTTTGCTCTGCGCTTCAACTCTGCTTTGAGGGTTTTGATACGCTCCAGGCTCTCGGGCATGAACTTCTGCCCGCCGAAACCTGCGAATACCGACATAATCAGGAAGTAATCCGCCTGCCCGATATAAGGGAAGAGATTCTCCACAGGGATGTCGGGGTTGATCACCAGGCCTGCCTTCATGCCGTTCGCACGGATATCTGCAAGGATGGCTGCAGTGCCCTCTCCGGCGGCCTCCTGATGGAAACTCATCATCTTCACGCCAAGCTCTGCGCAGCGCTTCACCCAGCGTTCGGGGTGCACCACCATAAGGTGTGCGTCCATGGGGATGGTAGCAATCTTCGAAACGGCATCCACCACGGGGAAACCGAAAGATATATTAGGAACGAAAGTGCCGTCCATGATATCCAGATGGATGATGTCGGCGCTGGCGTTCAGCATTTCTATGTCTTTCCCGAGATTCGCGAAATCTGCGGAAAGGATGGATGGAGCTATTTGAAATTGCATACGATGTCGTCCAGAAGTTTAACGAATTTATCCATAGATGCCAGCTCCAGTTTCTCTCCGGGCGCATGCACTCCCCTCAGGGTAGGCCCGAAGGAGATCATGTCCAGATCCGGGAATTTCTCCAGGAAGAGACCGCATTCCAGGCCGGCATGGATCGCCAGCACCAGCGGCTCCTGGCTGAAGAGTTTGCGGTAGGATTTGACACTCTGCTGCAGGATATGGGATTTGAGGTTGGGGTTCCAGCCCGGATACTTGCTGTAGCACTCTACCCTTGCTCCTGCGGCCTTGAAGATGCCTGCAACCTTCTCTACGAGGGCATCCAGCTCTGCAACCACGCTACTGCGCTGGCTGGTGGCCACCTTGATGATGCCTTTCTCCGGCATGGAGACAGCGGCAAGATTGGTGGAAGTCTGCACCAGACCTTCGATGTCCGGGCTCATCCTCTCTACCCCATGCGGGCATGATGCGAGCGCGGAAATCAGGGCTATTGCGGTTTTTGAATCCACAGCTTTGCTCCTGCTCTTGCTTTCCGCGACGCTGAAGTTCAGGCCGGGCTCCGTCTTGGCGTATTCTTCCTTTACTTTATTTGCGTACGCGCCAAAGCGCCCAGCGATGCCTATGCTGTCCGGCGTGGCGATGACTGCTTTGCATTCCCTTGCGATGGCGTTGGATTTACCGCCTCCGACAAAACTGATAAGCTGGAATCCGGCGGTGAGCTCTGCAGCCAGGAAATCTGCCAGAATCTTTACGGTGTTAGCGCGGTGCTTGTTGATATCATCGCCACTGTGGCCGCCTATGCCGCCATCCACCTTGAGTTCCAGCTTCTTGCTGCCGAGATGCACTCTTTCGGGCTTAAAGCTGAAATATGCATCCGTATGCTCCCCTCCAGCGCAGCCGATGAACAGCTGACCTTCGTCCTCGGAATCCAGGTTGATAAGGGTTTTACCCGTGAAGAATCCCTCCTGGAGGGCATTTGCTCCGTCCATTCCGGTTTCTTCGGAGATGGTGAAGAGGCTTTCGATACGCCCGGCGGGCACGTCGCTCTCCATCAGGGCGAGGCAGGCGGCGATGCCTATGCCGTCATCCGCGCCGAGGGTGGTGTTCTTCGCAATCATCCATCAGTCTTCGATTTCATAGGGGATGGGCTCTTTGGCGAAGTCGAAACTGAAGCCCTCGTTTTTCTCGCATACCATGTCCTGGTGGGCCTGGAGCACGATTGTGGGCACTTTTTCCTTGCCGGGAGCGGCGGGCTTGATAATCAGCACGTTGCCGATTTCATCTTTCTTATAATCAAAGGAATGATCCTCGGCCCACTTGCAAAGATATGCAGTAATGGGGCCTTCTTTCCCGGATTCGCGGGGGATGCGAGTTATTTCCTTGAAGATATCAAGAACTGATTCGGAAGTCATATTTCAGTGTGTAATAGTTTCTATCGATAAGAAGGCGAGAGCATCTCTTCGAGATCGTTCACGTACTTCTTGAAGGTCTTGTCGGTGGCCATGAGGTCGGTCACGGTCGCGCATGCATGCAGCACGGTCGCGTGGTCTTTGCCGCCGGTTTCTGCGCCGATGGTGGAAAGAGAGCAGTTGGGCATCAGATTCCTGCTGAGGAACATGGAAATCTGGCGGGCCTGCACTATCTGGCGCTTACGGGACATGGAGAGAAGGGCCTCTCTGGTGATATTGAAGTAGTCGCAGACAGTCTTCTGCACCTTGTCGATGGTGACATGGCCCCTGTCCGGACCGACAATCTTCTTGGTAACCCTGGATGCCAGTTCCACGGAATTCGCCTCTTTGGACAGTGCAGAATAAGCTGCCACCGAGATGAGGGCGCCTTCGAGCTCGCGGAAATTGGTCTGGATGTTGGATGCCAGATACTCGAGCACATCATTTCCTATGTTCATTCCCTCGCGGAATGCACGCGCCTTGAGCATTGCCAGGCGGGTTTCATAGTCCGGATGCGTCAGTTCGACGGAAAGACCCCACTTGAACCTGGAGAGCAGACGGTCCTCGAAGCTCTGGAGCTCGGCCGGGGAACGGTCGGAGGTGAGAATCAGCTGCTTGGAGTTCTGGTGCAGGTGATTGAAGATGTTGAAGAACGCAGTCTGATTGCCCTGCCCGACCAGATCCTGGATGTCGTCGATGATCAGAACATCGATCTTCATGTAGTAGGCCAGGAAATCCGTCAGCTTGTTACGCACGAACACGGCATCCATGTACTGAGTCTTGAACTCGTTACCTGTGACGTAGAGCACCACCAGATCCGGATATTTCTCCTTGATTGCCAGGCCTATGGCATTCGCCACGTGCGTTTTTCCCAGACCGGGACCTCCGAAGATGAACAGAGGATTGAAAGGGGTCTTGCCCGGATTGCGGGCGATGTCCGAACCGGCAGAGATGGCCAGACGGTTGCAGTCCCCGGACACGAGGTTGGCGAAATTATAGACAGGGAGCAGCCTGGGATCTATCTGGATCTTCTGGAGCCCGGGATACACGAAGGGACCCGGATTGCCTGAAGGCTGATAGCTGCTGATATTGACGGACTTGTTGACGGGCGGATTGCCGGGGCCTTCGGGAAGGCGCATGGGCTGCTGGTTTGCAACCGGGCGGATGAGGTAGTTGAGCCTTGCATCTGCACCGATTACCCTCTTCAAAGTCTTCTTGATGACATCGAGGTAGGACTCCTCCAGATACTCGCGGAAGAAATCGGAAGGAACCTCGACCGTCAGTGTGGAATCTATAAGGGAAACGGGCCTGATTTTTTTAAACCAGGTCTCGAAATGTTGGGGTTCAACTATCTGCGAAATGATCTGCAGACAGTTGTTCCAACGGTCCAAATGATTCCCTATATTTTCCATAGAAATTTTACTGTGCAAAAATGGTTAAAAAAAAACGATAAAATATTTTTTTAACTATTGCATTCTAATTTTTTTTGTCTTATATAAGGGGAAAATCCAGACTTTTTTCGTTTTTGTATTGCGTTGATTATAAGCCAATTAACAAGGGCCAAACATAAATGAAGGGCCTCTGTTGGGGGGTATACGTTTGAGGGGGTAAAAACTCTTAAGTGTTCATTTAAAGCGGGTTACGCCATCGGGGCTTAATTTGACCATAAATGAGCCCGGATATTTTACTTTTATAATGGTGTTCGCTTTCCTCGCTTCTTCCTCCGATTCGAAGATTCCTATTATATATTTGTTAAGCGATCCGATGTTGATAACAACCGGTTGATAACCCATGAACATCGGGTCGGACGGATCGATGTTCCGGCTGCTCGCGAAGATCTGGGTGCCGTAGCGGACGGCAGCGGTTTCTGCCGGTTTTGCTTCTTGAACGACCGGCGTCGGCTGAACGGCGGCAGGAGTTGCGGCAGGCGCCGTCTCCTGAGCGGGAGCGGCATCTTCTTTATGGATTTCCAAGCTACTGTCGTAGACGGTCTTGTATTCCTTGAATGCCTCGAAGAGCCTCTGAGCGAGGTCCTTCCTGTTGCTTTCCTGCTTCAGCAGGGAGAGATCGTTGCTGTTGGAGATGAATCCGAGCTCTACCAGCACCGAGGGCATCGCGGTTTTCCAGAGCACATAGAAAGGATTCTGCCAGATTCCCCTGTCTGCCTTGATGGGCCCGCCCTTGAGTTTTTCGGAGATGATGGATGCCACCAGAAGGCTCTGCTCCAGGTGGGCGTTCTGCATCAGCGACATGAAGATGTAGGACTGCTCGTCGGAAGGGTCAAAGCCTTGATACTTAGTGGAATAGTCATCTTCCAGGAGGATCACGGAGTTCTCTCTTTTCACCACGTCCATGTTGTATGCGAACAGGTCCCGGTTCTTATTGGAAGACTGCCCGAGAATGTGCACGGAATAGCCGTTGGGTGAGGTGGAATAAGCCGAATTGATATGTATGGAGATGAACAGCTGGCCATTTGCCTTGTTGGCGATGGCGGGGCGGTCCCGCAGTTCCACGAACTTGTCGGTGGTGCGCGTCTGGATCACTTTTACATCGGGATATTCAGCCTTGATTTTCTCTGCCAGAAGGGTGGCGATGGACAGGGTGAAAGTTTTCTCGTAAGTTTTCTTGTCTTTACTGACTGCGCCTGCATCTTTTCCGCCGTGTCCTGCATCTATCACTACGGTGCGGAGCTTTAGCTCCTCTCCCCGACCAGAGAGCAGTCCGAGCATCAAAGAAAGCAGTATGCAGATTGCGCGTTTCAGGAAAAAATCTTACTTTTGTACTTTGCAAATTTAGGAAAAAATTGCAATTGAGGAAAATTAAATATCTGTTTCTTGCGGTGATGCTGATATTTGCCGCTGCGCATGATTTGGACGCGCAGCGCCCGCGCCGTTCCAGAGGGCAGACTTTTTCCTCCCAGATTGCCGAAAAGAAGGTCATTCTTCCGGACTCGCTCGAACTTGCCCGCAGGGACTCCATCCGCAAGGCAGATTCCCTCTTCCGTGTGGACTCCGCCGCTCTCATGAAGAATTCTTCCCTGGCCGCACCCGCCTTCTCCGTAGCCCGCGACTCCGTTATCGAGAACTTTGCGGATGGCAAGCGCATGATCCACTACTATGGAGATGTGAAGGTGAACTACCAGAATATGTCCCTGACGGCCGAGAGAATGGATTATGACGTGAATACTGGCACCGTGCATGCCTACGGCGTGTATGATTCCCTCTCCGGCGAATGGATAGGGCGGCCGGTGATGACTGAAGGGGCCAAGGTGTATAATATGGAGGAGTTGCGCTACAACTTCAACTCCGGCAAGGCCAGGATCAAGAATATGATCACCAATGAGGATGACGGTATCCTCCACGGGCGGAACATCAAGATGATGCCGGATAAATCCATCAACATCACCAACGGAAAATATACGGTCTGTGACCACGAGCATCCCCACTACTATCTGCAGCTGACGGCTGCGAAAGTGGTCACCAAGCCCAGTCAGAAGATAGTTTTCGGCCCTGCATACGTCGTGATAGAAGATGTGAAAGTGTATCCTCTGGTGCTGCCGTTCGGCTTCGTGCCCAAGCGCCCCAAGAGGGCCACGGGTATCCTCTTCCCTACTTTCGGAGAGGAAACTGCTCGAGGCTTCTACATGAGGGATCTGGGTATGTATTTCGTTTTCGGAGATTATCTGGATTTCTCTGCAACCGGAGACTATTTCACCCTGGGCTCATGGGCCCTGGACCTGAACTCCCGATATAGGGTGAATTACAAGTTCAACGGTTCTTTCTCGATGAACTATTCCGACGACCGCACGGGAGAAAAAGGCAGCGCAGACTATATGCAGAGCACCAATTTCGGCTTGCGCTGGAGCCACTCACAGGACTCCAAGGCTCATCCGGGGACATCCTTCAGCGCATCCGTGAACTTCTCCAGCCCGAGCAACAACCGGTATAACTCCCGCTCGGTGAACGAGGCCCTGCAGAATCAGGCATCATACTCCATCTCCTTCTCCAAGAGCTTCGGAGGAAAGGCTACCCTCTCGCTGAATGCCCTGCATTCGCAGAACTCCAGGGACAGTTCATATACCTTCACCCTGCCTAACCTGACCTTCTCCATCGCCACCTTCTATCCCTTCAAGCGAAAGAACAGAGTCGGCAAGGAGAAGTTCTATGAGAAATTCTCGCTTTCGTACAATACGACGCTGCAGAACAAGATAGGCTTCAAGGCCTCTGAATTCATGGAAGACGGCTTCTTCGAACGGTTCCAGAATGGTATGACCCACAATTTCAGCATCGGTCTGCCAAGCTTCAGCCTGTTCAAATACATCACCGTCTCCCCTTCCGTCAGCTACGGTCAGAACTGGTTCTTCCGTACGAACGATGCGCACTACGATCCAGAAACCGGCAAGGTGGTGACGGAGCTCAGCAAGGCCTTCTCGCATCTGGGCATCACTCAGACCTATTCCGGCGCTTTATCTGCCAGCACGCGTCTGTATGGTATGTTCAATTTCGGCAAGTATCATCGTGTGCAGGCAATCAGGCATGTGGTCTCGCCTTCCTTGTCGATGTCCTTTAGTCCGGACCTCGCCACCTATGCGAACGGCTACCGCACACTCACCTACACCGATGCCAATAATGAGGTCAAGACCTACGAATATAATATCTATCGCGGGCAGCTATATTCCCCTCCCGGAAGCGGCCGTTCCGCCACGGCATCGTTCTCCGTGGGTAACAACCTGGAGGCTAAAGTCAGGGATTATGCAGATACCACCGGCACCGGCAGCAAAAAGGTCAAGCTGATCGATCAGTTGAGCCTGCGTTCCGGCTACAACTTCCTTGCAGACTCGCTGAAATTCAACACCATCAGCATGTCCATGTCCACCTCGCTCTTCGGCAAGGTCAGTATCAGTGCAAGCGCCAACTTCGACCCATACGCCGTGGACGGGAAGGGCAAGAAGTATAATGAATGGGCCGTGAATATGGGTCAGGGCCTGGCGCGTTTCACCAATGCATCCGCATCCCTGTCTTATTCCATCTCCGGAAAAGGCTCCATGAAAGGCAACGACGGCAGCAAATCGGCAGAAGGTGAAGGCGGCGGTGGAGGCGGCTCCCCAGCAGACTATTATAGGAGGATATATACGCACCCCTACACGGGCGAGTATATCCCCGGCGGCTGGCTCTATTACACCAACCCGAACGTTCCGTGGTCGGCTAACTTCAGCTACACCTTCAGCTGCAACCGGACATGGACCTACAACAACACCACAAAACTGCTGACGGAGAAGAACAATATAACGCAGACCTTGCGTTTCAACGGAAACGTCAAGCTGACCCCGAAGATGAATATAACCGTGTCTTCGGGCTACGATATCCAGATGAAGAAGGTGACCACGACCCAGGTCAGTGCCACCTACGATCTGCACTGCTTCAATATCTCCGTTTCATGGGTGCCTACGGGCAATTGGCAGTCCTACAGTTTCCGCATCCAGGCCAACGCTGCGGCCCTTGCAGACCTGCTTAGATTCAAGAAGAGCAGCAGCTTCTGGGATAATTGATTTTATTTGCAATTATTCCTTTTTATTGCTATATTTGCACATCAATCAAAGCGATCCCATTCCGGGATGCTTTATTAAAATTTCATATATGCCACACACACTTTTCGAGCTCAATAAGATGAGTAGAGAGCAGCTCGAGACAATTGCAAATCAGTACAGTATCAAAAAGGTCAAGAATCTTGAAGATGCCGACCTGGCCTTTGCCATTTTGGATGCCCAGGCGACGGAAGCATCTCATCAACCCGATAAAGAAAAGCCTAAGGGCGGAAGGGGGCGCGCCCGCAAAGAAGCTCAGGCAAAGAAGGCTGAACCCGACAAAGCCCCTAAGGCTCCCAAGGCAGAGAAAGCTAAAGAAAAGAAGGCAGAACCTGCAAAGGAACCCGCTCCTGCACCCGCACTCGCCGCAGAACCGGCCGCAGCAGAAACTCCTGCGCCCAAGAAACGCGGCCGCAAGCCTAAAGCTGCACAGCCCGTGGAGCCGGTTGCCGAGACACCTGAAGATAAACTCAAGGATCAGGCCCGCGAACTCGCCAAGGAGAATCTGGACCAGGCCAGAGCTGATTTCCTCAAGCCTCACACCCAGAAGCAGCCCCAGCCGCAGCCTCAGAAGCCCAAGGTCCCCGAATATGAAGGGACTGTCGAGGCTACCGGCGTTCTTGAGATTATGCCGGATGGATACGGCTTCCTCCGTTCTTCCGATTACAACTATCTGAACTCCCCCGACGATATCTACGTCGCGCAACAGCAGATCAAGCAGAACAGCCTTAAGAATGGCGATACCGTCACCGGTGAAATCCGTCCTCCTCGCGAAGGGGACAAGTATTTCCCTCTGGTGCGCGTCAAATACGTCAACGGCCGCACTCCGCAGTTCATCCGCGACAGGGTGCCGTTCGACTTCCTTACTCCCCTCTTCCCGGACAAGAAATTCAATCTTCTCGGCCATGGCCACATGAATGACGTTTCCTGCCGCATTGTGGATCTCTTCTCCCCTATAGGAAAGGGTCAGCGCGGTCTGATCGTCGCTCAGCCTAAGACCGGTAAGACCATGCTGCTCAAGAGCATCGCAAATGCCATCGCAGACAATCATCCCGAGGTTTACGAAATAGTCCTGCTAATCGATGAGCGTCCTGAGGAGGTTACCGACATGCAGCGTAGTGTGAAGGCAGAGGTTGTGGCATCTACCTTCGACGAGCCGGCAGAGCGTCACGTCAAGGTGGCGAATATGGTTCTGGAGAAGGCACGCAGGCTGGTGGAATGCGGGCACGACGTGGTTATTCTCCTGGATTCCATCACCCGCCTTGCACGCGCCTACAATACCGTTCAGCCCACTTCCGGTAAGGTTCTGACCGGTGGCGTGGATGCCAATGCCCTCCAGAAACCCAAGCGCTTCTTCGGGGCAGCCCGTAACATCGAAGGCGGTGGCTCCCTCACCATCCTTGCAACGGCTCTCACCGAAACCGGCTCCAAGATGGACGATGTCATTTTCGAGGAATTTAAGGGCACCGGCAACATGGAGCTCCAGCTGGACCGCAACCTCAGCAACCGCCGCATCTTCCCTTCGGTGAATGTGATTCTCTCCGGCACCCGCCGGGACGATCTCCTTCTCCCCAAGGAAAAGGCCCAGCGCATCTGGATTCTCCGCAAGCTCCTGGCAGAGATGAACCCTCTGGAGGCCATGAACTTCATGCTGCAGCTGATGGACGAGTACAAGAGCAACGACGATCTCCTGGACAACATGAACAAGGTTACTCCTCGCGAGGCCAAGTACTACGATTCTTATTAATCCATGATAAATTACGGCGATACGATATGTGCACCGGCCACCTCCGTGGGAGCCGGTGCCATTTCCATTATAAGGATGAGCGGCCCCGATGCCCTGCGCATCGCGGATGAGGTGGTGCGTTTTACCAATGGCACTGTCTCTTCTTCGGAGGGATATACCCTCAAGTTCGGCCGTATTCCCGACGTGGACGAGGTGCTGGTAAGTATCTTCCACGCCCCCCGTTCCTATACCGGGGAGGATTCCGTGGAGATCAGCTGTCATGCATCCTCTTACATCGTATCCCGTATATTGGAGATGCTGATCGCCGCCGGCGCACGCAGCGCCGAGCCTGGAGAATTCACCCGTCGCGCCTTTGTGAACGGAAAGATGGATCTCGCTCAGGCAGAAGCAGTTGCGGATGTGATTGCTGCCGGATCGGAGGCCGCCCACCGGGTAGCTTTCAATCAACTCAGAGGGAAGTATTCTTCGGAGTTGAAAGCACTTCGCGACCAGCTGGTGCAGCTGGCATCCCTTATGGAGCTGGAGTTGGATTTCAGTGAGGAAGAAGTGGAGTTTGCCGACAGAAGCAGGCTGCGCTCGCTTTTGGATGAAACAAGCGCCCACGTTCAGCGTCTCTGTGATTCCTTCCGCGCTGGCAATGCCATCAAAAGCGGTGTGCCCGTTGCAATCGTAGGTGCAGTGAATTCCGGCAAGAGCACCCTGCTGAACGCCCTTCTCGGCGAAGACCGCGCCATAGTGTCCGACATTCCAGGAACAACCCGGGATACCGTCGAAGATGTTCTCACGCTCGGAGGCGTGCAGTTCCGCTTTATCGACACTGCCGGCATCCGCGAAGCGTCGGATACTATTGAAAAAATTGGCATAGAACGCTCCCTGCAGAGCCTTTCCAAGGCGGAGGTGGTTCTGGGCGTTCTGGACGGTTCTGCTTCGCCAGAAGAGGCGGGAAAGGCCGCTGCGCTGATCAAGGAGCATCTCTCCCCTGCCCAGACTCTAATTCTGCTATTCAATAAGGCTGATTTGGTTTCTGAAGTGCCGTCGGGCTTCCCTGCTTGCGATCTTAAAATATCCGCCAAGACCGGCGAAGGCCTGGCGGAACTCAAGAAACAGATTTCTGCCGCATATTCCGTGGCGGCCATATCTGCAGATACCACCCTCGTCACCAACCTCCGCCATTTCGAAGCCCTCTCCCACGCCAAGGATGATCTATCTCACGTCCGCGCCGGCCTCGACCTCGGCACCTCATCAGATCTCCTTGCCGAAGACCTCCGTTCCGCTATCCGCGAACTGGGTTCAATCTTCGGAGAAATAGCTCCCGACGAGGTCCTGGGAAGCATCTTCGAGAACTTCTGCATCGGGAAATAGAAGTTAGAAAATAACCCTATAGAAACCCCCTAAAAACACCATATAACTAATTGATTTATAGCCACCTTGCACGGATGGCTATTTTTATTGTTGTTTATTGGTTTTTATGGATATTTTGTGTATTTTTGTACCACATTTGTACCACACGCGGTACAAGCCTTGTAGAATCTTTCGGCAGTAGGCGAAAACTTTACAACACTTTACAAGGTTTTACAACTTTCTGCCACCAGATGGCGCAATAGAGGTCCCAGGAAACCTCGCTATGTAGAATTTAGAAAAATGGTCGGAGGACGCACATACTACTCGATTTCCGAGGCTTCGCGGATGCTCGGCGTTTCACGCCCGACTATCTACGCGCGTATCAAGTCCGGTGACCTCCTCGCCGTCCAGGTATCCCCGAAAACCATCCGTATTCCCATAGAAGAACTTGAGGCCAAGCCAGTCCGCTACGCCCCTGCCCCGTCATCCATCAAGGACATCCGCCGAGCGATCGAGTCAATGATTACCCGCGACCAAGCGATAGCCAAGTATGACATCAACCAGCAGTGGTTCTATAAAAAAGTACGCGCAGCCGGCATCAAAGCAATGCGATATGGCACCAAGGCTTACTATCCCAAGGACGCCATCCATAAACTCTTCTTCAAGAACACATATCCCCAGATTGACGATTGGGCCACGTCTGAAGAACTGGCGAAGGAATTCGGCATAAGCCGCAAGACCATATGCGCCTTAGCTCGCCAGTACGACATTCCACGCGTGCGCACAGGACGTGAACAAATGATTAGCAGGAAAGACTGGCTCCTGCACAAAGTAGAACTCCCGGACCTGGAGAAAAACTACCTGACGGTGGACCAGGCCAAGAAACTCTATCACATCGGTCAGAGCACATTCTATGATGGCGTGAATTCCAATGACATCCCTCGCCGCCGCCAGGGCCGTGAGGTGTACTTCCCCAAAGCCGACCTCGACCGCATCTTCAAGGACAAGAGCCCCAACATACCCGAGGAGATCCGCCGCAACTACGTCACCGCAAAGGATGCACTGAAAGTTTACCACGTCGGACAAAAGCGATTCTCCGAAGAGACCAAGGCCGCCGGCGTCACCAAGATTCGCACCGAAGGCAACTTCATGTGGTACAAGAAATCCGAACTCGATAAACTATTCAAATTATAATATATGGCAGTCACCAAAGTCACACTCCGCAAGCGCCTGCTTCCGTCCGGTAAGATAACGCTCTACCTGGACTACTATCCGCCCATCCGCGACCCGAAGACCAATAAGATGTCGCGCCGCGAATACCTCGGCCTCTACCTGGTCAACAAACCTCGCACCCAAGAGGACAAAGATGCCAACAAAGAGAAACTGATTGCTGCCGAAGGCATCCGTTCCCAGCGCGAGATTTCTATCCTGAAAGGCCAACTCGGATTCGCCAACAAGGAGACGGAGAAAGAAGATTTCCTCGCCTATTTCCACGAGCATCTTGAGGGCCAGAATCAGAAATGGATACGCGTCTACGACCACTTCAAGAAGTACTGCGGTGGTGAATGCAAGATGGGCGATATAACCGTCGACTTCTGCAACGGCTTCAAGAACTATCTGCTTAATGCACAGCAATTAAAGCACGATAAACGGAAGTTGAGCACCAACTCGGCTGCTGGCTACTGGTCAACCTTCCGGGGCTTCCTGGCAGTCGCATTCAAGGACCATAAACTCACGGAGAATGTCAACGACTACCTGGAGGCGATCAAGTACGAGGATACCGAGCGCGAATACCTGACTCTCGAGGAACTGCAGACACTTGCCGATACACCCTGCGTATCCAAGGTGCTCCGCAACGCTTCCCTGTTCAGCGCTCTCACCGGCCTCCGCTTTGGCGATGTCCGCGACCTGACCTGGGAGAACATCGAGAAGTATCCGGATGGCGGCTACTGCGTACGTCTGGTCACGGAGAAAACAAAGACAGCTGCTACCCTCCCCATCTCCGACGAGGCCTACGAACTCTGTGGCAAGCCCAGCAAAGGAAAAGTATTTCGTGGCTTCTCCTACGCACTCGTTCAGAAAGAACTCGCCGGCTGGCTGGAAGAAGCAGGCATCACCAAGCACCTGACCTTCCACGGCTTCAGGCACACCTTCGCCACCCTGCTGCTGGACGGCGGCACCGATATATATACCGTCAGCAAGATGCTCACCCATCGCAACGTTTCCACCACGCAAATCTACACCGCCGTGATGGATAAGAACAAGCGAAAAGCCGCTGATAGTCTGAAGATTAAAAAGTAAACATATTATGGCAACTTACCCCAAAGAATTCCTTTTCAAGAGAAGAAATGACATTGATACGTTCCTCTCTGAGCCTGGTCTTAATTCAGACATTTATGAAACACTGCTTGAAGTTCGCGAGCCCAATGAACATAGATATGCGCTTAAAGTATCGCCTCTCGATATTTTCAATGAAGCATATGGTCAAGCATTGAGGGTAATTGTAGATAAGCATCCGGAAGAAGATTTCTATAACCACTACTTTCTCGACGCCAAAAAGTATTTTCAGCGTTCTTATGAAGTCGACTTGGTTTTCTGTGTCGTTTACATACTCCTGTCATTTAGTTGCAATAGCGGACAAAATGTCAAACGTTTCACGGACCTTATTCAACGCCGGTATGCTGACAAGCCAATGTATTTTCCTGCTTTCCAAAAGTTGAAAGAAGATATTATCGCTCGGCCTAGCTTCGATCCCGCAGTTGACAGAGTTTATTTGCACACAGATACTATTACCCCTGCTGACATGAATGGCATACGATGGAGTATAGCCACTCAGGAGTATTCTGATAAATTAATGTGGGCTTATTATGGCGCTGCACCTAACGCCGAGTATATTGACGCTATCTCAAAAGCAGTCAGAAGTGAAGTCGAATTTGACAAGATACTGGATTTCACAGTTATGACCGATCCAGAACCTGTTTTGAAACGACTGGAGGATTACTACAGCAAATATCCAAAGAAAACCAGGGAATTACCTGTTGTCACGGCCGAGTATAGTCCAGAGGTGATAGTAGACACTTCAAATGTCGACCTCCTGACTGCAGAGATTGAGCGTCTAAAGGCGGAGAACGAAGAATTGAAAAAGAAACGAGAAGCGGAAGAGAGCGAAGAGAGAGTCGCCAAGATAAAGGATATAGTGGCAATAGCAAAGACATTTCCTGAGTCTGAAGCAAAATCAGTTTTCAACGTGATTCGTATGTTAATTGCCGATGAGGACAAGAACTGGATTGAGAAACTGAATGCCGAAGAGAAGGTTTTGGCCGAAAGTGGCAGCTCATCCTCAAAGTACCGTATCGCTAATAGGAAGAATACGGACTTTGCAAAGATAGTATCCGCCATGTACGATATTCAGCTCTTTATGACAAGCGATGGTTTATTGGCGTCGAATAAACAAGAGCTAATGGAAGCGCTTGGCAAGTTCTTCCACGTAGATCTGTCCGGGTATAGCACATTGCTGAGCCGTGCAAAGGATACCGATTCTTATATGGATGTATTTGAGAAATTATCTCAAGCCGCACAAGCCTACTACGATTCATAGTTTTCAAATTCAGGTGAAGTTTAGGTACAACAATTAGCCGATTTTATATACAGAAATTTGTGACCGTGATGCTGCGACAGCGTCACGGTTCTTCATTTCTGTGCGCACATGAATGAGGGGCATAGTTGAACAAAAAATCGGATAAGTACTATGACTCATTCAACAGAAAGAATTGGGTTCGACCAGCTGCCAGAGGCAGTGGCCACATTATTAAACGAAGTCAGGGACCTGAAGCAACTGGTCTCTGAAAGGCTAACCTCGCCTGCTCCTGCGGAGAATCCCGTCTGGATGGACCTGGCCCAGCTCTGCGAATACCTGCCGGACAAGCCTTCCAAGGCCACCGTGTACGGATGGGTATGCGCCCGCACGATCCCATACCACAAGAAGACCAAGAAATTGTCCTTCCTGAAGTCGGAGATCGATGCCTGGATCATCAAGTCCGGCCACGCCACTGCGGAAGAAATTAGAGAGACTGCACTCGACTCGCTCGGGTACAGGAAAGGTGGACTTCGATAAACACGCGTACTATGGAAGAACAGGAATTGAACAACGTAGTACCACAGGTTACTGAAGACCTCCCCGCCGAGGAGAACCCGGTGGAGGGTATCATCGAAGAAGTAGAG
>JAGCUK010000006.1 GCA_017962925.1 Bacteroidales bacterium | reverse complement strand
GCCGGAATCAACTATGACGTTGATGTCACCAAACCCTTTGGCAGCAGGATAGCCATCAGTTCCATGGCTGACGGAACTCCCTTCGTACTCGATAAAACCTACAACGTAGCAATGACCAGCTACCGCGCCAACGGCGGCGGCGAGCTTCTGGCTGAAGCAGGCGTAGAGGAAGATGAATCGCGCATAGTTGCCCGCTTCCCGGAGATTCGCAACATCCTTTACGACTACCTGATGGCAAACGGCACGCTTAACCCGTATTCTTTTGAGAGTATCCTGGGCTCCTGGCAGTTTGTTCCTGAAAAGGCCCGTAAACAAATAGCAGCCGACTTGCAGCTGCTATTTCCCGACAAAAGTAACTAATTGATTTATAGCTTTGCTATAACGTTCTTGAAGATTGTAGTCATCTTGTCCGCCGCGGCGTCTGCTGCCGCTACGATGGCCTCGCCGTCCGTGACGTAGTCGTCATCGTCAGTGGCGTGGGCGACGTCGGTGATGACGGACATGCCGAATACCGGAATGGAGGAGTGACGGGCCACGATGACTTCCGACGTGGTGCTCATGCCAACGGCATCGGCACCTATGGCACGGAAGTACCTGTACTCTGCCGGAGTTTCATAGCAGGGGCCGGTGCAGGCCACGTAAACGCCCTTGCGGAGGTCTATTCCTTCCTTCCTTGCTATCTTTTCCGCCAGGCGGATGAGGGCGGGATCGTACGGACGTGTCATGTCCGGGAAGCGGGGACCAAAGTCGTCAAGATTGGGCCCGATGAGGGGGTTGGGCAGGAGGTTGATGTGGTCCTTGATTATCATGAGGTCTCCCACGCGGAAGCCCAGGTTGGTGCCGCCGGCGGCGTTGGAGACAAACAGGTACTGTATGCCGATAACCTTCATTACCCTGATGGGCAGGGTGACCTGGGTCATCTCATAGCCCTCATAGTAGTGGATGCGGCCCTGCATGGCAATGACTGTCTTGCCGCTGAGTGTACCTACTATGAAACTGCCCTTATGGCCGATAGCCGTAGATACGGGAAAACCCGGGATATCCCGGTAGGGGATTTCAACGGGGTTTTCTATCTGGTATGCGAGTTTTCCAAGGCCGCTGCCAAGGACTATGCCCACTGTGGGCTGCAAATCTCCTATCTGTTTGCGGACATACGCTGCCGCAGCGTTTATGGTTTCTAAGTAAGTCATAGTGTTTCAATCATTTTGCCGATGAGCATTGTCATCTTGTCTGCCGCCATGTTGGCTGCGGCGACTACATCGTCTCCGTCGTTCTCATAGTCTGCCGCGTAGTCGTCGTGGGCCTCGTTGGTGATGACTGAGATGCCGAATACGGGAACTCCCGCATGCCTTGCCACGATTACCTCCGGGACGGTGCTCATTCCCACAGCGTCGCCGCCTATGGTGCGGTAGAACTTATACTCTGCCGGGGTCTCGTAAGAAGGACCGGTGTCTGCCACGTATACGCCTTTCTGCAGCTGGTAGCCAAGCTTTCTGGCAAGGCGCTGGGCAAGGCGTATGAGCGAAGGCTCGTACGGACGAGTCATGTCCGGGAACCTTGGACCCACCTCGTCCATATTGGGGCCGATGAGGGGGTTGGGCAGGAGGTTGATGTGGTCCTGGATAATCATGAGGTCTCCCACGTGGAAGCTGAAGTTGATGCCTCCGGCTGCGTTGGAAACGAACAGATACTTGATTCCGGTGCCAATCATTACCCTGATGGGAAGGACAACCTTGTCCATGCCGTAGCCCTCATAATAATGGATACGGCCCTGCATGGCGATGACCGTCTTTCCGGACAGCGTGCCCACGATGAAATTGCCTTTATGGCCGATTGCCGTAGACACGGGGAAGCCGGGAATCTCCGAGTAGGGGATGGTGACGGGGTTCTCGATGGCGTCGGCAAGGCGTCCCAGACCGCTGCCAAGGACTATTCCCACTAGAGGGCGCAGACCGCCTAGGCGCTCTTTTACCCACGAGGTGGCGTCTGTAATTGTTTTGACTCTGGCATCCATGGCTAGAATTCTTCCTGGTTATCTTCTTCTTCGCGGGGAGTGTACTGGCGGATGGGGGCGTCGTGAAGAAGGTCATGCTTTATGTAGCGCACGGCTTCCTGGAGGCCTTCCGCGAATTTGTCGAAATCTTCCTTGTAGAGGAATATCTTGTGCTTGTCGTAGGTAAAGGAACCGTCGCGCTCTGTGCGGCGTTTGCTTTCTGTGATGGTAAGATAGTAGTCGTTGTTACCCTTGGTTGCCTTTACATCAAAGAAATAGGTACGCTTGCCGGCACGGACCGGTTTTGAGTAAACGTCTTCCGAGCTCCGCTCCTGGGCGCGCCCGCGCTCAAAATCTTCATTATACATGACGCTTTTTCTTTAAGTATTATATTCACAAATTTAGGGATTTTATTTAAAAAACACTAACTTTGCCTAAAATTATTCGTTCTATGTTAAACCGACGTATTTTGCGCATCAAAGCCTTCAAGGTACTGTACCAGGCATCGGAGAATACAGACCTCTCCCTGAAGGAAGCGCTGGAGAGCCTTAACGTGTCCTGTGAGGCCACAAGGGACCTCTATCTCTATATGCTGGGCGTCATCCCGGCCCTTACAGCGGAGGCCTCCCGCAGAATAGAATCGGCCCGCACAAAATTCAACCCGACTCCGGAAGAGCTGAACCCCAATCTCAAGTTCGTCAAAAACGCCGTGTCGGCCCTCCTGTCGGCAGATCCGGACTTCTCCCGCCTAAATGAGAAGAAGAAGTTCTCCTGGGCTCAGAACGATTCCTTCATAAACACCCTCTGGGAAACCCTCAAGACAAGGGAGTACTTCGTAAAATACATGTCATCCGGCTCGTCGTCCCTGCAGGAAGACTGCTCCCTTTGGAAAACGGTGTTCGCGGAGGAGTTTGAGGACAACGAAGAGCTCCAGGCCATCCTGGAAGACCTCTCCATCTATTGGGCCGATGACCTTGCATACTGCCTTGGCGCCTGCATCCGCAGCCTTGACGGCGTTGCCCGCACCGGCCGTTGGGACTTCCCCCCGCTTTACCAGAGCGACATCCTGGCCTCCCAGGGTAAGGATGCAGACAGCGACTCCGCCTTTGTCCGCAACCTTGTCACCGCCGCATTTGCAGGCAGGGAAGAGTACCAGAAGCTGATATCGGCCTCCGTTTCAAAGTGGGACCTTGACCGCCTGTGCACGTCGGATATCATCCTTGTATCCATGGGCCTTTCAGAAGCCCGCGCGTTCCCTGAGATTCCGGTAAAGGTTACCATAAACGAATACGTGGAAATAGCCAAATACTACTCCACACCCCGCTCCAGCGCCTTTGTAAACGGTCTTCTGGACCGCCTCATCAAGGAGTACGCCGCGGAAGGGAAAATTGTAAAAACAGGAAAAGGATTAATCTAAAACCAAGATATGAACACACTTTTTGTCTACACACTTCAGGCAGCCGCCCCTGCACAGGGACAGCCCAGCGCACTCCCTACAATCATAATGTTTGCCGCCATCATCCTTGTGATGTGGCTGTTCATGATCCGTCCCCAGCGCAAGCAGCAGAAGCAGCTTCAGGAATTCCGCAACTCCCTCAAGAAAGGGGACAAGGTTGTGACCGTAGGAGGTATCTATGGAGAAATCCTGGAAGTCAACGAAAAGACCGCCCTCATCAAGGTAGACGGCGACGTAAAGCTTCGCGTTGACAAGCAGGGCCTTGTAAAGGATTATTCTGAGACCAACCAGGGCTAAGGATGTCCCTGAGAGACCGTATCAGGCTCCATATAGGAGGCAGACAGAGGGAATTGGCTTTCATTGCCTTTTCCCTCCTGCTGGCTATTGCCATATGGTTTTTCACCAACCTTTCCAAGACTTATTCGGGAACGGTGAGCGTTCCCGTAATTGCAGAGTGCAGCATAGACGGCCATAAGGGACGTTCGTCCAATTCCGCCGTGGTCAGCGCCCGCTGCCGTGCCGACGGCTTCCGCCTTATAAAGGAGCAGAGCAGCCGGGATAAGAAGCCCGTGGTGGTCAAATTCGACCGCTCTGACCTCAGGCGCACCGGACCGGAAACCTGGTCTATCTTTGGCAGCGCCAAGAACTCTTACATCAACCAGATGTTCGGGGAGGGGATAACCCTGGAAGCTTTCATTACAGATACCCTCAGTTTTGAATTCGCCGCAGAGAACCACAAGAAGGTACCGGTAGATGTGCCCATCTCCGTTCAGTGCCGTCCGCAGTACATGCAGAGCGGGTCATTCAAGACAATGCCGGATTCCGTGACCATATACGGAGAGGATATCCGCCTTAATGCCATAGACAAGATATCGGCACCCCGCCTCAGTTTCGTAGATGTCAACGAATCCCGCCATGGCGTGGTGAAGCTTAACAAGCCTTCCGGTATCCGCCTGTCCGCAGAAGAGGTTGCATACGAACTGCCCGTGTCCCGTTATGTGGAGCTCAGAGGCTCATTTCCCGTGGAGGTATGGAACGCACCTGCCGGCCGTGATGTTCAGGTTTATCCGCCAATGGCCACCGTATATCTCCGCTGCGCCTTTCCTCTGGCCAAGGATCCCATGACCTCTTTCAAGGTCTATATCGATTATAAGGATTTCTCGGAGTCCATGTCCGGGAAATGCGTCCCCAAGACGCTCAAACTCACCCAGGGTGTTCTTGACTGCCGCATAGAGCCGGAAGTGTTCGACTGCGTGGAGGTCCTATGAAAACCATTCTTCTGACAGGCGGAATAGGGAGCGGAAAGTCTGCCGTCGCCCGTATCCTGGAGAGCAGGGGAGTCCCGGTATATGACTCGGACTCCGCGGCAAAAAGCCTTTATACTCCATCCTTCCTGACAAGTCTGGGAAAGGCCTTCGGTATTTCTTTCTCAAGGGAAGACGGGTCGTTGGACAAGAAGAAATTATCGGCACTTATCTTTAGCGATACTTCAGCAAGGGAAAAGCTGGAGGAGATGCTTTACCCCCAGCTTCGGGAGCATTTCCTGGAGTGGCGGAAAAAGCAAGCCGGCGCCCCGTTTGTGGTGCTGGAAAGCGCCATAGCCCAGTCCAAGCCTTCGTTTGGGAACCTGTGGGATGCAGTGGTTCTTGTTGAGGCGCCGGAGCCCGTCCGCATTGAACGGGTGATGAGGAGGGATGGCTGCGCCCGTGAAGAAGCGCTTTCCCGGATAGCTTCCCAGGAGCAGCCTGCCTGGGCCGATGCGGTAATCCGTAACGACGGTTCCCTCAAGGAACTTGAAAAGAGCGTCCAGGATGCTTTTTTCTCCGAAAATGCGTATATTTGTAAGTTATTAAAAGATACATCGATGAAAACAGATCTTGCAAAAACTCTTTCTGTCCGTGGTCAGCACGGCCTGTTCAACTATATAGCCCAGTCCCGTACCGGGGCCATCGTGGAAGCCTTCGAAGACAAGAAGCGCTACAACTTCAGCGCAAGTGCTGGCATAACTACCCTGGAAGATATTTCTATTTATACTTCCGAGGGCGAGATGAAGCTCCGCGAGGTGTTCGGCAAACTTCATGAAGTCCTTGGTGATAACGATGCCCCTGATGCAAAGAAAGCATCGGCAGATGAGTTGAAGGCCCTTTTTGCAAAGGCAGTCCCGGAGTATGACGGAGAGCGATTCTACGTTTCCCACATGAAGAAGGTGGTAGAGTGGTACAACGCCCTCAAGAAGTACGCATCTCTGGAGTTTGTCACCGACGAGGACCGCGAAAAAGAGCAGGAGGCATAGAGGATGCCAACCCTTCAGGTCATAACCCTGGGGTGCTCCAAGAATACTGTAGACACGGAGCATCTTCTGCATCAGGTACGTGGCTCGTATGAGATCGTACCCGAAGGGGAAGACCGCCCGGTGGATGTCCTTGCCATCAACACCTGCGGTTTCATAGGTGATGCAAAGGAGCAGTCCATCAATACCATACTTGCCGCCGCAGGGCGCAAGAACGCCGGTCTTGCAGGCCGGCTTGTTGTTTTTGGATGCCTGTCCCAGCGCTATCCGGACCAGCTCCCGGGCCTTATCCCTGAGGTGGACGGCTGGTACGGCGCCCGGGAACTCGACAGCCTTGTAAAGGCGCTTGGATGTGTTCCGGACCACAGTGAAGACTATCTCAGGGTACGCACAGACCGCAAGCCCTATGCTTACCTCAAGATCTCCGAGGGCTGCAACCGCCGCTGCTCCTACTGCGCCATCCCGTTTATCCGCGGAGCCCATAAATCGGTTCCTATGGTCAAGCTTGTTGACGAGGCCAGAAGTCTTGCGGCAGACGGCGTCAGGGAACTCATTATCATAGCCCAGGATACAACCTACTATGGCCTGGACCTTTACGGCCGCCGTGCCCTGGCAGAGCTTCTGGACCGGCTGTCCGAGGTAGAAGGGATTGAACGTATGCGCATCCATTATTCCTACCCTCAGGATTTCCCGGAAGATGTTCTGGACCGTATGGCAAACAATCCCAAGGTTTGCCGGTACATGGACATTCCTCTCCAGCATATTTCCGACAAGGTTCTGGACAACATGCACCGTGGAGTTGACGGGGCATGGACCAGGGCGCTTGTGCAAAGGATGCGTGACAAGGTTCCCGGCCTGGTTCTCAGGACTACCTTCATCGTGGGACACCCCGGTGAAGGCCCTGCAGAATTCCGCGAGCTCATGAACTTTGTGCGTGAAACGGGCTTCCAGCGGATGGGCGCCTTCGCATACTCGGAAGAGGAAGGGACATTCGGGGCCGATTATCTAAAAGACAGCGTATCGCCACGAACCAAAAAAAGCCGCCTTTCCAGGCTCATGGAACTGCAGCGTGGCATATCCCTTGCATATAACCAATCCCGGATTGGAACCGTACAAAAAGTCCTGGTGGACGCGTTCTCTGACGGCATTCTCATCTGCCGGAGCGAGTTCGAAAGCCCGGAGGTTGACGGTGAAATCCTTGTAAAGTATTCGGCGACTGATTTTGACGGAAAGCAGCCGGAATCCCTGATAGGGGAGTTCCTGGATGTCCGTATTACCGGGGCCGATGAGTATGACCTTACAGCGGAGGTGTTATGAAAAAAAGACTTATTCTGGCAGCGGCAGCTGCACTCATGTTAACGGCTTGTTCCCCTGAGCTTTACAGAGTTTATCTGGAAGTTCGTCAGCCTTCATCTTCAGGCCTCAAACTGGTTGGGAAGTCGATAGCCGTGGTTTATATGGACGGCCCGGCCAAGTCCGACTCCCTGTTGTCTGCAGGCACTGCGGCCGTATTTGCCGAAGCCCTTGAGAAGGATTACTACGGCGGCGAACCCGTCATCGGCATGTATGCATATCCCACGGCCGACACGGTTAAGCTGGAAGACATGCACAAGCTTGTCATGGACACCGGGGAAGATGTCGTATTTGTCCTGAAATCCGTTATCGGCACACCCAAGGAAGGGAAAAACAATCCGTTCCAGAAGGCCACGCATCCGGATTCGGCATATGTTTATGCTTCCAAGGTTCCCGTCTCAGTGAAGCTGTATGTGTATGACAGCATGGGCGCAGACCTGGTAAAATCCTACAAGGGCAGCACGCTCATCAATGCGGCTGTTTTCAACAGCGGAATCGTCCCTGAAGATAACCTGAACGACCAGGTTAAGAGCAAGGTCCCGGGTATCGCCTCAGGTTCCATGGGTGAAAGGATGTCCAAACATTTCATCTCCGAGTGGAGGCCGGAGTCTTTCCCTTTCTATTGGTTTGACGACCTTCAGTCTTCAAAATGGACTGGAGCGCTGGATAAGATACAGGAAGGAAAATTCACGGATGCAATTAAGATATGGGAGCCTCTTGTCAAGAGCAAGAACCAATATAAGGCGGCTCACGCCTGCTATAATATGGCCATGGCATTCTACCTTCTTGGAGACATGCAGCTTGCCACCAAATGGCTTGACGAGGCCGACAAAATGGAGAACGTTTCCCAGACTGCAAGCCTTCGCAGAAGGATAATAAATAATTTGCAGAAGTAATGAATTTTGAGTAATTTTGTGGATTGGAAAACTACTAAAAAACAATAAAGAAATATGGCAAATATCAATCTCAGGCAGTACGGAATCACGGGTGTTAAGGAAATCCTTTACAACCCCACGTACGAGGTCCTCTACAACGAAGAGACCAAGCCCGGTCTCGAAGGTTTTGACAAGGGGCAGGTTACGGAACTTGGCGCCATCAATGTCATGACCGGCGTTTACACCGGCCGTTCTCCCAAGGACAAGTACATCGTCTACGACAACACTACCAAGGAAGGCAAGCCCGGTGAGATCTGGTGGACTACCGAGGGTTATCCCAACGACAACCACAAGATGTCCGTCGCCACTTGGAAAGCCGTGAAGAAACTTGCCCAGAAGCAGCTCAGCGGCAAGCGCCTGTACGTTGTTGACGGTTTCTGCGGCACCCACGCAGACACCCGCATGAAGGTCCGTTTCATCATGGAAGTTGCATGGCAGGCCCACTTCGTGACCAACATGTTCATCCGCCCCAAGAACCAGAAAGAGTTTGACCAGGAGCCGGACTTCGTAGTATACTGCGCCGCAAAGGCAAAGGTTGACAACTACAAGGAGCTTGGCCTCCGCAGCGAAACCTGCGTAGCCTTCAACGTCACATCCCGTGAGCAGGTAATCCTCAACACCTGGTACGGCGGCGAGATGAAGAAGGGTATGTTCTCCATGATGAACTACTACCTTCCCCTCAAGGGCATCGCTGCCATGCACTGCTCTGCCAACACGGACCTCAGCGGTGAGAACACCGCAATCTTCTTCGGCCTCTCCGGCACCGGCAAGACCACCCTTTCCACAGACCCCAAGCGCCTCCTCATCGGTGACGACGAGCACGGCTGGGACAACAAGGGCGTCTTCAACTTCGAGGGCGGCTGCTATGCCAAGGTTATCAAGCTTGACAAGGAGTCCGAACCCGATATCTACAACGCCATCCGCCGCGACGCTCTCCTTGAGAACGTTACCGTAGACAAGGACGGCAAGATTGACTTCAACGACAAGAGTGTCACTGAGAACACCCGCGTAAGCTATCCTATCTATCACATCGAGAAGATTGTCCGTCCGGACAGCCACGGCCCCGCAGCCAAGCAGGTAATCTTCCTCAGCGCAGATGCATTCGGAGTTCTTCCTCCCGTTTCCATCCTTACCCCTGAGCAGACCAAGTACTACTTCCTCTCCGGCTTCACCGCCAAGCTCGCAGGAACCGAGCGCGGAATCACTGAGCCCACTCCTACCTTCTCCGCCTGCTTCGGCCAGGCATTCCTCGAACTGCATCCTACCAAGTATGCAGAAGAACTGGTGAAGAAGATGAAGAAGAGCGGTGCAAAGGCTTATCTGGTGAACACCGGCTGGAACGGCACCGGCAAGCGTATCTCCATCAAGGACACCCGCGGAATTATCGATGCCATCCTGAACGGCTCTATCGACAAGGCCCCCACCAAGCGTATCCCTTACTTCGATTTCGAAGTTCCTACCAAGCTTCAGGGCGTTGATACCGGCATTCTGGATCCTCGCGACACCTATAAGGATGCCGCCGAGTGGGATGCCAAGGCAAAGGATCTCGCTTCCAGGTTCATCAAGAACTTCCACAAGTACGAGAGCAACCGTGCCGGCAAGGCCCTCGTTAAAGCTGGTCCCCAGCTTTAAACTGGTGGCAGCTAACTGCCTGGCAGTTAGCAGGTTAGTAAAAGTCTCCCCCTTGAAAACGAGGGGGAGACTTTTTATAATTCACTGTATATCAGACACTTAAGCGCCACCGCTTTTATTGTTCTATCATACTCCTGACGCTGAGCTTAAGTTTCTTGCCGTCCTTTGTGACACCGTCAACAACAAGGCATAAGTGTCCATTATCATCAACCCAGGATTTGGTTGTGCCGGACTTGAATTCAATTGTATAATTAGGATACGTATTCTTGGTAAGCAAGAAATCCTCTTCTTTCGCGGGCAGAGAAAAAGATCCGACTTTACCGACAGCCCACATCATACTCCAAGCCTGCTCAAGGTCGGATTCTTCCAGGAAATGAATGTCTGAATCATAGGTATTGTCCTGATTGACATAGCCTTGGAAATCCACCTTGTAGGTTTTTCCATCATATTTAAGGGTATTGGTGATACTTGCATCCTCTTTAGTACAGGAGCCGATTACCAGTGCCGCCACAAAGGCTAATGCGATCAATAGAATCTTCTTCATAATCAATTAATAATTGTTGGTTTGGCGAAAGTTAGACATTATTTTTAAATATCCCAAAACATACAGCCTTGTCAACTTTTTGTTATCTTTGTGTACTATGGCATCGGCGCTAAATTCAGAAATACAGTACCTGAGCGGAGTGGGGCCAAAAAGGGCGGCACTCCTCAGGGCCGAATTGGGCGTCGAGACCTTCGGAGACCTCCTCCGCATCTATCCCTTCCGCTACATCGACCGCAGCCGCATCTACCGCATCGCGGAAACCACCGGGGACCTCGCCTACGTGCAGATCCAGGGCACCGTGGTAAGCCGTACCCTCATCGGCCCCGGCGGCAGCACCCAGATGGCATCCGGCGGACCCATAGAACTCCGCGCAGCAAAACGCCTAAGCGTCATCGTAGAAGATGGCTCCGGGCAGATGGAAATGGTGTTTTTCAAGGGGATACGGTGGAATTATGAGCGGCTCAAGCCGGGCAGCACCTTCGTCTTCTTCGGCAAGCCTTCGGAATTCAACGGCCGCCTGAACATCGTTCATCCCGAAGTAGATGCGCCAATGCCGGGCGGAGCGGATGCAAAAGGGACGCTCACTGGCGTCTATCCTAGCACCGAGAAACTCAAGAACGGCGGCATAACCGGGAAGGTGATGTGCAAACTGCAGTCCACCGCGCTGGCGATGTGCCTGCCGGAAATCAAGGAGACTCTGCCGGATTACGTGCTTAAGGAGAATGCTCTGGTGCCACTGGCGTACGCTCTCCGCAACATCCATTTCCCCGCCGACCACTACGCCCTCGAGAAATCGGTACGCCGGCTGAAGTTCGAGGAACTCTTCTTCCTCCAGCTATCCCTGCTGAAACAAAAATACATCCAGTCCCGCGGCAGCATCGGCCTGCCAATCACCAAGGTCGGCGCATCCTTCAACGCCTGCTTCAACGCCCTGCCCTATGAACTCACGGGCGCGCAGAAGCGGGTGATCCGCGAGATTCGGGAGGATATGCGCAGCGGGCATCAGATGAACCGTCTGCTGCAGGGGGATGTGGGCTCCGGGAAGACGATGGTGGCGGTGCTGAGCGCGCTGCTGGCGATAGATAACGGATATCAGGCGTGCATAATGGCACCGACGGAAGTGCTTGCACAGCAGCACTTTGCAAATATCTCCAAGTACCTCGCGCCCACCGGAGTGCGTTGCGCGCTGCTTACCGGCAGCAGCACCCAAAAGGAGCGCCGGGAGCTCCACGCCGGCTTGGAAGATGGCAGCATCGGCATCATCGTTGGCACCCACGCCTTGATCGAAGACAACGTGCAGTTCCATGCCCTAGGCCTGGCAGTTATCGACGAACAGCACCGCTTCGGTGTAGATCAACGTTCTAAGCTCTGGTCAAAAGGGCCTAATCATGTGCCGCCTCACGTGCTGATTATGACCGCCACCCCTATTCCTCGGACGCTGGCGATGACTTTGTATGGGGATCTGGATGTGTCGGTGATAGACGAGCTGCCGCCCGGAAGGAAACCCGTGAAGACCGCGATGATATCCGACGCCAAGAAAGGCAGCGTATATAACTTCATGCGCAAGCAGATTGCTCTGGGGCGGCAGGTATTCGTGGTTTATCCTTTGATTTTCGAGAGCGAAAAGATGGACCTCAACAATCTGGAGATGGGTTATGAGGAGATTCTGAAGCGTTTCCCGGACCCGGATTACAAAGTGGCGATAGTCCACGGGCAGCAGACCGCCGAAGTCAAGAACTTCAACATGTCTGCATTTGCCGCCGGGCGCGCCCAGATTCTGGTTTCCACCACCGTGATCGAAGTCGGAGTGGACGTGCCGAACGCCAGCGTGATGGTGATAGAAAGCGCCCAGCGTTTCGGTTTGTCGCAGCTACATCAGCTGCGTGGCCGTGTCGGGCGTGGTGCCGATGAAAGCTACTGCGTGTTGGTTCACGACTTCAAGACATCCGCCGAGGCAAAGAAGCGTCTGGAACTGATGTGCTCCACCAACGACGGCTTCGAGATTGCAGAAGAAGATATGAAAATGCGCGGCCCCGGGGACCTGGAAGGCACTCAGCAGAGCGGCCTGCCCATCAAACTCAGCATCGCATCCCTCGCAAAGGACGGATTGATGCTGAATGAGGCGCGGGCCTATGCAGACAAAGTTCTGGCGGCCGATCCGAAACTGGAACTGCCGGTCAATGCTAAGCTGGCAGAAGAACTGAGAAAAGGAAAATACGACATAAAAGATTATAGTAAAATCAGCTAAGTATATGAAACTCTTTAAAACTATCCTGGTTATGGCGATAGCAGTATCCTGTGCAAAAAGCACCTATGTGGAACCTATGCAGGTGGACATCAAAGACGGTGTGATGACTCCGGAAGTCCTCCTTTCCCTGGGTCGCCTCGGCGATCCCCAGCTTTCGCCGGACAAATCCACGATCCTCTACGGAGTATCGTACCAGAACATCGAAGCCAACAATTCCCTCAGGAACCTCTTCATCTGCAAGCCCGACGGCAGCGGCAGGGTTCAGCTCACCCGCGAAGGCAAGAGCGTGAACAACGCCCGTTGGAGCAAGGATGGCAAGAGCATCTACTTCCTTCAGGGAGGCCAGCTCTACAAGGCTCCTTTCAAAGGGGATAAGCTCGGTAATAAGGTGAAACTCAGCGATGTACCTAACGGCATCGGTGAGTTCAAGATCTCCCCCGACGAGGCTCAGATCATCTACACCAGCACCGTAAAGAACACCGCTCTGGTGCAGCCGAAGGATACCGATCCCGCGCTGGACAAGGCAAATGCATATGCAACCGAGAACCTTATGTATCGCCACTGGGATCATTGGGTGACCGAGGTGCCCCGCAGCTATGTCGCTCCCCTGAACGGCAGCAAGATCACCGCGGAGAACTCTCTGGACATACTCGGAACGGAGGAACTGTTCGAACTCCCCACCGAACCCTTCGGCGGAGTGGAGCAGCTCGACTGGGCACCGGACAGCAGGCACATCGCCTACAGCTGCCGCAAGAAGGTTGGCAAGGAGTACGCCTTCAGCACCAACACATCCATCTATATATATGATGTACTGACCGGCGCAACGGTGGCGGTTACGGAGAAGGGTGGATATGACACCGATCCCGTCTGGAGCCCCGACGGACAGCATCTGGCCTGGGTTTCCATGCCTCGCGATGGCTATGAGGCAGATCAGCAGCGCTTGTTCGTAGCGGATATCGACTTCGGAATGGGCGGTGAAGCCGGGCAGAACGGTGAAATCAAGGTCAGCAATGTCCGCCGCCTCGGCGAGGACTTCGACCACGACGTGGCCGGTCCCGTCTGGCACAAGGACCAGATCTACTTCAACGCCCTGATGGGTGAGGCTGTGCAGAGCATCTTCCGCGCCAGCCTGGACGGCACCATCGAGCGCCTCACACCCGGCGACTGGTGGACAGATTTCTTCTCCCCCTTCGCAATTCTCGAAAAGGACGGTGGCGTGGAGCTGCTGACTTCCTACTATTCGCTGGAGTTCCCGGTAGAACTCGTGAGCGTGGTGCCCGGGGCAGAACCTTCCTTCAAGCAGATCACCGCTGAAAACAAGCACATCCTCGATCAACTCTCCCCCATCCGCGAAGAATCCGTTTTCGTGGAGACGGTGGATCATAAGCAGATGCAGTGCTGGGTGGTTTATCCTCCGGAATTCGATGAGAGCAAGGTCTATCCTGCAATCGAAATCGTGCTTGGAGGGCCCCAGGGCAGCAATTCTCAGGACTGGAGCTACCGCTGGTGCTATCGCATGATGGCGCAGCAGGGCTACATCGTCATCCTCCCCAACCGCCGCGGCACCACCGCATTCGGGCAGGAGTGGAAGGAGCAGATCTCGGGTGACTACCCGGGCCTCAACATGCAGGACTATCTCGTAGCAGGCCGCTATATCAAGAGCAAGCCTTACGTAGGCAAGCTCGCGTGCGTGGGTGCATCCTACGGTGGCTACTCCGCATACATGCTGGAGGGTCTGCACGGGGATCTGTACGACTGCTTTATCGCGCACGCCGGAATCTTCGATGAGAAGCAGCTCTGGTTCACTACTGAGGAGATGTGGTTCGCGAACTGGGATAACGGCGGCCTCACGGAATACGCCTATAATCCTGCCGCAGGCATAGGCCCCGCCGGCGACGGCATTACCTTCGGTGGCATGCAGCAGGCCGGTGCGCCGTACGCATCTACCCCCAAGGCACAGAGGCACTACGCCAACTCCCCTTCATCCATGGTTACAAAGTGGCACACCCCCATCCTCTGCATCCACGGCGGAATGGACTACCGCATCCCTTACGAGCAGGGCATGGCCGCATTCAACGCCGCTCAAATGATGGGTGTTCCTTCCAAACTGATCATCTTCCCGGACGAGAATCACTGGATCCTGCAGCCGCAGAACGCTCTCTTCTGGCATCGCAACTTCTTTGACTGGCTCGAGAAATGGTGCAAATAATCAAATGGTTTGCGTTGGTTTCTGCTGTGCTGATGCTTGCGGCTTGCGGCAGTGGCAAGAATCTCCCCAAGGGGGAAAACCCCAATCCGAAGGATGAGGAGGTCGATGTCGGTTATGGCAGCACTTCGCAGGAGAGTAACGGCTTTGCAGTCAATAAGTTGAAGGTCGATGATGTGACGGTGAGAAGCTACGAAAGCATCACCGATTACATCAGAAGCCGCGTTCCTGGGGTGGAGATCAACCCGGACGGCTCTTTGCGGATTCGCGGGACTCAGGCGCTGGTTGGGTATTCTTCTCCTTTGATTGTGGTGGATGACGTCATCTGCGACAATATCAATATGGTGAATCCCAACCAGATTCATTCTGTGCAGGTTCTCAAAGATGGCAGCGCATCGATTTACGGTTCGCGCGGTGGCAATGGCGTGATTCTGATCAAGACCAAGATGGCCTACGAGACCGAGCAGGCGCAGATCGCCGCCCGCAAAGCGGAAAAGGAAGCCAAGAAGGCTGCTAAGAAGAAAAAAGAATGAGCCGGGTATCCAACTGGATTCAACCCAGACTTAGGTTATGGGCGATTTACAGGGAACTTGGATATGTTCCCTGGCGGAAGCAGCGTGAGACAAAGCAAAATAAAGATGGCATCTTCAAAGGTACCGGAGAGGCTATCATTCCGTTCCTGAACAATGATGCCAAGCGCACATTCTCCCACCTTTTCTTAAGGCCGGGATTTATGATCCGGGACTATATCCGCGGGCAGCATGAACGCTATCTTGCGCCGTTTACAGCCTTGCTGGTGTTCTATTCGGTGTTTACCCTTCTCATGGCAGTGGTGAAGCCAGACGCGGCAAAATCCACCTTTGCCGATGGTTTAATCGAAGGATTGGAGAGTTCTGATTTAGAGATGGATATGACTTTAAATGAGAATACCATGAAGGTGGACAGCACCACCATGAGCGATAAGTCCAATCGGATAATCCAGTCATTAATGTCTACAGCTGCCCAGTCGCTGGTCTTAACGCATCTGGACCTGTTTCCGGAACGAGCCAATACCCACTGGAAAGAGTCCCTGGCCGCAGTGGAGGGAGACCTTCGCAGCAAGGGTATTCCATTGTTTCTTGGCAACTTCCTGCTACTTTGGCTAGCTATGGTCTGGTTACTTCGAAAAAAGTACGAAGTCAGCGTCTCCGGCGCCGCGGCAGCATCCGCCTACATCCTGTGTCAGTTCTGCGTCTTCATGTTCCTGGCACTGTTGGTCACATTTGGTAAAAGCGCAGACCTGGGCATCCTGGTGATGGGCATCCTGCTCTTCATCGACTACCGCCAATGGCTCGCAATCGATAACAAACAGGCCCTCAAACTCACCATCAAAACCGGCCTCATCTACCTCCTGATCACTGTTCTCTTTTACCTCCTGGTCAGCCTCGTGCTCATAGCAATTGCGTTGATAAGGGCATAGGATTATTTTATTTTGAATTTCAGGAAAGATTCGCTATTTTTGTTTAAACAATACTGAATTCCCGTAGTCCGACTAAGAGGCTACAAAGCGATAAAGGAGATCGTGCCTTTATCGCTTTTGTTTTTTTAAAGGACACGGAAATAAGAAACGTAGAATAATTATGGAAGAAGAGTTAGTTTTTTATGAACCGAATGCAAACACAAGGTTGGAGGTTAGGCTATTCAAAGAAACAGTCTGGTTAACACAGGAGCAGATTGGTACTCTATTCAATAGGGAAAGATCGGGAATATCCCGACATTTAAACAACATCTTCAACGAAGGCGAATTAGACAAAGAAAGCAATGTGAGTTTTTTTCACATTGCAAATTCAGACAAGCCAATAGGTGCATACAATCTAGATGTCATTCTAGCTGTGGGATACAGGGTTAAATCGATGGCTGGGATCTACTTCAGGCGATGGGCATCTTCAGTTTTGAAGGATTACCTATTGAGAGGCTACTCAGTTAATCAACGAATTGATCGTTTAGAGCAACGAGTCGTATCCGCCGAAAAAAAGATAGACTTCTTTGTCCGCACCTCGCTACCTCCAACTGAGGGAATCTTTTATGACGGGCAGATATTTGATGCCTTCGTTTTCGTATCCGATTTGATAAAGAGGGCTAAATCAAGGATTACATTAATTGACAATTATATTGACGAAACCGTTCTCGTTATGCTGGACAAACGCGCCCCGGGAGTTTCTGCGACCATATATACCGACAAAATTAGCGACACTCTTCAGCTTGACATCACAAAACATAACTCTCAATATGCCGCCATCACAGTGCTTCCCTTCCATCAATCTCATGACAGGTTCCTAATAATTGACAACGATGTATATCACATTGGCGCATCCCTCAAAGACTTGGGAAAGAAATGGTTTGCTTTCTCTAAATTGTATGACATCTCCATCAATGACGTTCTTAACAAACTCCCTCACACCCGTATGATACAATAAAAACTTTCGTTATATTTGTATGTTGCAGAGCGAATGCTCGCAACGGACATAATTTGATGAAAGCTATTTGCTTTTATCCTTGAAGAGAAATCTGGCAGTTTCCTATTTGTGCAAGGATAAGCAAACCGTTCATCACTTGTATGATTCTTCAAGCCACTTCGGGCTTCAATCATACGGGTGTGGGGTTGTTTATTTGCACAAAGGCTTGCCAGAGCCTCTCTTCAGATAAACGCAAAGCCCCACACCTTTTATTATTAACATGGAACAAATGATTAATCTTTCTGAATTACAGAGTTTGTACGAATTATTTGATGAAAAATATCGGTCGTATTCTGCATTAAAAAACAAAAGAATAAAACACAATAAAGATAGAGAGGAGATGAACTCTATTATTAGTTCTGTTAGAGGGCTATTTTCTACTCATCCATACCTTTATGATTACTTAGATAAATCCGACAGTCTTTCTTATCAGTGGTTCGGGGACGACTTTCCTAATATATTAAAACGCATAAACAAAGACATATCTTTGGAATCTAATAATGAGCCTCAATTGGGTGAGATAGCGCCTTAAACGAAGATTGTTTAACAATAGCATGCGATAAAGTCACGTCCTTAGTCAACTAAATAACCGAATAAACAAGTAGATCACTATGTCGCGGGTAAGCATTTTGTTTTTCATTATTTCACTTTTCTCTTTTTACTCTTGTGATGATAATCATGCTGAACGTTCACCATCATTAGAGTCTGTTTTTATTATTCCGTCATCTATAGTTATTACAGATGATGATAAAGAAGTTGAACTTTATTACCAGGTCACTCCTGATAACTATATCCCCAAAAAAGTTGAATGGAGCATTCAGTATGATTCGATTGCTGTTATCGATAATAATATTATTACTGGACGCTCCAATGGGCAGACAAAACTATACCTGAGTATTGATGGCATTGTATCTTCATGTGATGTCATAGTCTCTTCATCCACCTTTCCGCCATTACCGATTTCAGTCATAGATGTGAAACCTATCTGTGGCGGAGCCGATATCACCATTGATTATCCTGATGACGAAACAATTAAAGGAGCTTTCATGGAGTATACAAGGAATGGTTTAGTTGTTAGGACAAAAATCTCGAAGTTCAGTCACGTTCTTCGTGCAGAAGGATTTGCTGATTGCATGGAGCATTGTGTACAAATAGGTTCTTTTAATAAAAATGAACTAGTTTCTTCAATGACCGCTGTATTATTCAATCCTCTTCCGCCGGCAATAAAAACCACACATGTCTCATTATATCCAACATTTGGAGGTATTAGTGTTTCAGTTGATGGGAATGATTCTAATGCAGACTTGGCAATAACGATTTTATGTTCTAAGCACCTTGAAGATAGCTTGAAAGCTCCGAGTAAAGTCCGATGGCTTGAAGTAACAACGCTATTTACCTCTGCAGACAAAATAGTTCTTACACGGAGGGGTATAGAACAAACAAAACAAGTATTTGGATGTTACTTACGCGACCGTTGGGGCAATATATCTGATACTCTTAGTACCGTACTTACCCCTCTGGAAGAGGTTCAGTTATCAACAAGCACTTTTCAACCGGCAGCTTTAAAAGATGATAATTGTTATTCCTATGGCCAGAGTTATCCTATACAAGCATTATGGGATGGCTCAAATGTAAGTTCCGTACCCCATTATTTTTGTAGCAGTGAAGTATCATTCCCATGCTGGCTAACAATTGACATAGGGCGAAAAATAGTAATAAGTCGAATAAAAACCTTACCTAGAGATAATTATCAAGTATTCTCCGGGCCAAACCCAAGAAATATCGAATTATGGGGGAGCTTGTCTCCAACAGGTGAAAAAGGGAATAATGAGCATGGATTTGACGATACATGGTTCTGTCTGGGAAAGTTCACTCAAAACAAGCCATCAGGGTACAACGAAGATGGTAGCGTTGGTGGAATAACCAGTGAAGATCGCATCGTTTTTAATAGCGGAAATGTATATGATCTGGATGATGATGCTTATCCCAACTGCCATCATAGCATTAGATTCCTAAGACTTGTCTTTACTTCAACTTTTGATTCTTATGGCAAAGACAATTATAAAGGAATTGTAATGCTTGGAGAGATTACGCTTTGGGGACAGTATCAATAACAGAATACTGTCTCAGCTATTGATTGGGGTTTACTGAACTGCTACAGCGCTGGCGCGGCGGATGGATTCAAAGAGCTTGATTAAAGATTTGTTCTTTCGTGCGACCTGCAGGCTGTAGTCGGACTGCATGTTCATCAGCAATTCTGCATTAATGCCAAGTGCGGCTTCAAACAGTAATGCTGTTTCAGTCGTGACATTTCTTTTGCCGTTCAAGATCTCATTCAGCATTGTATATGGCAACCCTATCAGGCTGGACAACTGCTTTTGAGTCATCCCCCTGGCTTCTATTTCATCTTTAATCAACTCACCCGGATGAACCGGAATGAATGGTATATACTTCTGCGTTTCCATGCCGTAAAGGTATGAAAAAAAAGCAACAATTCACTAAAAAAGTGAATTATTTCTCCGGGCGGAGTTTGGCGTATTTGAGGAGGAGGACTTTGGAACCGTAGTTGTCGAAGTCGATGACGGCTTTGAGTTCGGGGAATTCGCCGGTGATTTCTTTGATCAGGCCGGGGCCGAAGCGGTTGTGTTCTACTCGTTCGCCGACGTAGAGTTCTTTCATCGGCACGGGCACGAAGTTCGGGTCGATCACGTCGGGCTTGGCTACCGGCGGCACCACTCGCGTCGTGGAGGCCGGTGCGGTCTTATCCATCCGCGGCGGACCTGAGCGGCCATAAGAGCTATAACCAATGCTGCGGGTGCTGTAGCCGCCGAAACGGGAACCGCCGAAACGGGCACCGGAAGACTGGCGGAACCAGAACGGCATGCCGGAATCATCGTCATCATCATCCTGATTGTCATAATCAGAATCCCGCAACGGGTTCCGCACATACTGCTCATCAATCTCCCGCACAAAACGACTCGGAGCATTGCTCTCGTGCTTGCCATTCCGCATTCTGGTAGATGCGAACGAAACCCCGACCGCCTTCTTGGCGCGCGTCAGAGCCACATAGAACAGGCGCCGCTCCTCCTCGATATCAGCAGGCGAAGCCATCATCCCCCCGGACGGGAAGAGATTTTCCTCCGCGCCCGCTATATATACATAAGGAAACTCCAGGCCCTTGGCAGAGTGGACGGTCATCAGCGCCACCTTGTTCGTGCCGTTGTCATCTTTGTCTTCGGTGTCGGCATTGCTCAGCAGGGAGGTCGTTTCCAGGAAGTCCGCCAGAGTGATAGGGGGAACGGAAAGGCCTGCCAGCGGATCAGGCTGTTCCGTCCAGGGAGCATTTTTCTGCGAGTCGGATGGAATTGCCTGATCCGCGTACACATCCGCCAGAATATCATCCAACCTCTCTTCTTTGAACGCCTGCACGGAGTTCAACAACTCGTCGAGGTTGGAAGTGCGCGCCATTCCTTCTATGGAAGTATCTGTCTTGAAGAAGGCGTAAAGCCCTGATTCATCGTAAATTTGCCTCGCCACATCGAAGGCATCCCCCTTGGCAGCGGCGACCGCCAGCCTGTTCACCAGCGCACAAAACTCGCGGATCTTCGTCATCGCAGCAGGACGCAGGAATTCGAAGTAATCCTCGCAGGCCGCAGCTTTGAAAAGAGACGCCACGCCCCTGGCACGCCGCAGTTCGTTCAGCCCGGAGATGGAGGTATCTCCTATCCCTCGGGAGGGCTTCCCTACCGCACGCTTGAAAGATTCATCGTCATTCACGTTCACACACAGCTTGAACCAGGCCATCATATCCTTGATTTCCGCACGGTCGAAGAAGGAATTGCCGGAATACACCATATAAGGTATATTCTTTCGGCGGAGAGCCTCCTCCAGCGCCCGCGACTGGGAATTGGTGCGGTAGAGGACGGCGAAGTCCGAGTACTGCGCCTTTTCCTGCATCACTCGGGAGATGATGCCGCTCACGATCTGCACCGCCTCCTCCCCTTCCGTGAAGGATTTGATCAGCTCTATCTTCTCTCCCAATTCACCCTTGGAGTAACAGGTCTTGGGGATGCGTCCTTCGTTGTGAGCGATGACTGAATTGGCGGCGTCCACGATGTTTCGGGTAGAGCGGTAATTCTGCTCCAGGCGGACGACCTTGCATTCGGGATAGTCCTTCTGGAAACTCAGGATATTCTGGATTTGCGCTCCGCGGAAGGCATAAATCGACTGGCTGTCATCTCCAACCACACAAAGTTTGCGATGCCGGGCGGACAGCTTTTTCAGGATCAGATACTGGGCGTAGTTGGTATCCTGATACTCATCCACAAGGATGAAGTCGAAGCGGGAGGCGATTTCCTCGCAAGCCGCGGGGTTATCCCTCAACAACACGTTCATATTCAGCAGGATATCATCGAAATCCATCACGCCATTGGCCTTCAGGGTTTGCTGATATAACTCATAGACTTTCCAGAGGAAAGGCTTTTTACCATGCTCGTCCTGAATAGTAAATTCAGTTTTTGCCTTGTATGCTGCCGGGGAGAAAAGTCCGTTTTTTGCGAAGGAGATGCGGGCCAGTACTTCGCGTGGCTTGTATATCTTTTCGTCCAATTTGAGTTCCTTCACACAGGCTTTTACCGCGCTCTCGGAATCGGAACGGTCATAGACGGTAAAGCCCTTTGGATAATCCAGATATTTGGATGGGTCAACCGGGCCTTGAAGATCGTCCGGCCGGCAATAATCTCTAAGGAATCTGATGAAAACAGAATGGAAAGTCCCCATCACCACCCCGCGGGCAGCTCGGCGCCCCACCAGAAGGGCGATTCTCTCCTTCATCTCCTCAGCTGCTTTCTTGGTAAAAGTCAGCGCCAGCACCCTCTGAGGCTCCGCTCCCAAGGCCAGCAGATATGCCACCTTGCTGGTAAGAACTTTGGTTTTTCCAGAGCCTGCACCCGCCACAATCAGCATCGGTCCATTCACAAATTCCACCGCCTCGCGCTGGCTCTCGTTCAGCCCCGCAAGAATCGCATCCAGTCTTTCCTTCATTTCCATCATAATGGCACGAAAATACGAAAAAACTATTGATAAATCCTTATAATTATTCTTGTTTATCTGCTGTTTTTTTCTTCTCCTTTACTGTGCGGTTTATGATTGGTTGTCGCGTTTACAGAACAGGGGGTCTACGTGCAGTTCGGACTGCTCGTCTGAGGTTCGGCATTTAACATATTGATTATCAGCAGAATACCAGAAACGCCTCTACAGCCGGCCCTGTAGAGGTATTTCCAGCAATCCACTGACATTCAACAATTTAGCCGCCATCACTAAAAAGTCCTTCCCTTGGCCAGACACCGGAAGGCCGGAATCGGAGGATGGAGGCAGAAAAACATGGCTTACGGATGGTGACCTTCCCCAAATAACCCGAAAATTGGGGAAGGTCGCAAAGAAAAACATTTTTACCCGCAGAAAAATCCCCAAAAAATGGCTATCTTCGTAGGTTAATTGTACGCGGGCACGCAAGCACACGCACAGAAAGCAGTAAGCAACAAACAATTATCAACATTATACACAATGTCCAAGAACATCGTTTTGAAAAAAGGGCTCGAGATCCCCATCACGGGTGAGGCCGAGCTCCGTCTTTCCAAGACCGTGTCGCCCGACATCGTTGCCGTGGAGCCCACAGCACTGAAGGGGTTCACGCTCCGCCTTCTGGTAAAGGAAGGCGACAAGGTGCTGGCAGGTTCTCCCGTCATGGCAGACAAGAAGAATCCCGCGATTCTTCTGGCCTCGCCCGTGAGCGGAACCGTCCAGGCAATAGTACGAGGCGAGAAGCGCAAGCTTCTGGCAGTGACGGTGAAGGCGGATGACTATCAGGAATACCTGAAGTCCGAGCCTAAGACCGACACCCCGGAAGAAGTCAAGGAAAGCCTGCTCAAAGCCGGTCTGTGGCCGTTCATCGTCCAGAGGCCCTATGGCATAGTTGCCGATCCGGCAGCAAATCCCGATGCCATCTTCGTTTCCGCATTCTCCACGGCACCCCTCGCAGCCGACACCGAGTTCACCCTCGGCGCCAAGGTTAACGACATCCAGGCCGCGGTCAACGCCCTCTCGAAGATTGCCAAGGTGCATGTCGGCATCGCAAACGCCAATTCCACATTCGCGAAAATCGAAAACGCGGAAATCACCGTTTTCGAAGGAAAGCATCCGGCCGGAAATGTCGGCGTGCAGATTGCCAACGTCAGGCCTATTCTCAAGGGTGACACCGTATGGACCATCAGCCTCCAGGGCCTGGCCGCCATCGGCAAGTACCTGACCAAGGGCATATACGACGTCCGCCGCAAAGTCGCAGTCGTCGGTCCCGCAGCCATCGAAACCGCCTACATCGACACCCTCCCCGGCGCTCCCATGAGCACCCTCGCAGGATTCTACGGCGGCAACGAAGAGGGCATCCGCATCATCAGCGGAGACATCCTCTCCGGAAAGGCAGTGGGCGCAGAAGGATACCTCGGCATCTTCGACGACACCATCACCATCATCCGCGAAGGCACCGAACCCGAACTCCTCGGATGGGCAAAGCCCGTTCGCTGGAGCCAGTTCAGCACAGACCATTCCTACTTCTCCTGGCTCACTCCCTGGCGCAAGTACGATATGGATACCAACCTGCACGGAGGCCCCCGCGCTTTTGTCATGAACGATGGATACTACGCAAAGGTGCTCCCCATGGGCATCTTCCCCATCTACCTCACCAAGGCCTGCCTTGCCGGCGACATCGACAAGATGGAACAGTTCGGCATCTACCAGGTTCTTCCCGAGGACCTTGCACTCTGCGAGTACATCGATCCTTCCAAGAACAATATCCAGGAAATGATAGCACAGGGCATTGACCTGATGCTCAAAGAAATGGCTTAAGATTATGAAGAAATTCTGGCATGCAACAGTGGACGCCTTCGAGACATTTCTCAGGGTCCCCGGCACGGTAGCCCGCAAGGGTGCACACGTGCGCGATGCGATCGATCTTAAGCGCATTATGATCATCGCGGTGATATCCGTGGTTCCCGCCGCAATCTTCGGCATGTGGAACGTGGGATATCAGCACTCCCTGGCCATCGGAGACGGCCGTCTCCAGATTCTGGCCAACTTCTGGTACGGATTCCTCAAGGTCCTGCCCCTCTACGTTGTAGCATACGGCGTGGGCCTTATTATTGAATTCTTCTCCGCGGGAATCAGGAACGAAGAGGTGAACGAAGGATACCTTATGTCGGGTATGCTCATTCCTCTCATCGTCCCCGTCACCGTGCCCCTCTGGATGCTGGCAGTCGCCGTAGCATTCTCCGTCATCTTTGTGAAGGAGGTCTTCGGCGGCACCGGAATGAACATCTGGAACCCGGCACTCGTCACCCGCGCATTCCTCTTCTTCTCCTATCCTTCGGCGATGTCCGGCTCACAGTGCTGGATCAGCCTGAAGGCAGGTGAGGAAGTGGTGGACGGATTCACCGGAGCTACTCCCCTCGCCCTCGACGGGGCGGCGGCACAGTACGGCACCGGCATCTGGGACTACATCATCGGCACCATCCCCGGCTCCGTGGGAGAAACCTCAGTTATCGCAATCCTGCTCGGCGCAGCCATCCTTCTCTGGACGGGCGTAGCAAGCTGGAAGATAATGCTCTCCTCCGTGGCAGGTGCGCTCTTCGTGGGCGGTCTGGCCAATCTGGCCGGCGTAGGCATCCCCGCATGGGAACACCTGCTCCTCGGCGGCTTCGCATTCGGTACCGTCTTCATGGCCACCGATCCTGTTACCTCGGCTCAGACCGAGTGCGGCAAGTGGATCTACGGATTCCTGGTGGGCGCCATCTGCGTGACCGTGCGTCTCTTCAACCCGGGCTATGCCGAGGGTATGATGCTGGCTATCCTGTTGGGCAACACCTTTGCTCCTCTGATCGACCATTACGTGGTGTCCGGCGCCATGAAACGCCGCACCAAGGCCGCAATGAAAACCGCTTAAACTGAAGGAGTTATGAACACAAACAACAATCTCTACACAGTTATCTACACCACCCTCATAGTAGTGGTAGTAGCAGCGGTTCTCTCATTCGTGAGCCAGAGCCTCAAGGACAGGCAGGAAGCCAACGAGAAGGCAGAAACCATCAGCCAGATGCTCACCGCGGGCGGATTCGCCACGAAGGCTGAGTTCCAGGCGATGGGTAATGCCAAGGTGCTGGAGACCTACGGAAACGAAGTCGAGTCCGCTTTCACGGTAGATGCTACCGGCGCGAAGGTGGAAGACCTCGACATCGAGTCCAAAGAGGTATTCTCCCGCAGCCAGCTCAAGGCACAGAACTATAAGGTGAAGGCCGGAGAAGGATACGAACTTCCCGTCTTCATATTCAAGAACGGCATAACCGTGGTTCCCGTCTACGGCGCAGGCCTGTGGGGTCCCGTCTGGGGCTACATCGCCTTCGAGCAGGACGGCAAGACCATCCACGGTGCATACTTCGACCATGAATCCGAGACCGCCGGCCTCGGCGCCCGCATCAAAGACGATCCCGCCTTCCAGGCAGAGTTCGTCGGCGAGCAGGCCTGGTTCGGCGAGAGCCCGGTATTCGCCATCGTCAAGGGCGGAGCTCCCGCAGAAGACGGCAAGAGCCTGGTGGACAACAAGATCGACGCCATTACCGGTGCGACCATGACCTCCAACGGACTGGATGCCGCCATCAACGCATGGCTCGGTGCTTATGCCGGGTATTTCGGAACAGCTAAAGCAGAGGAGGAATAAGCCATGAAACTGAAAGAAACGATTCTCGACCCTATCTTCAAGAGTAATCCGATTACCGTCCTGGTGCTCGGTATCTGCTCTTCGCTGGCAGTCACCGTGACCATGAAAGGTGCACTGGTGATGGCCCTGTCGGTTATGGCGGTTTGCGGCATCTCCAGCCTCATCCTCTCCACCCTGCGCAACACCATCCCCGGGCGCGTGCGTATCATCGTGCAGCTCGTGGTGGTGGCAATGATGGTGATTCTGGTGGACCAGATCCTCAAGAGTTTCGAGGCCACCTACCCCATCGACAAGCAGCTCTCCGTCTACATCAGCCTTATCATCACCAACTGCATCGTGATGGGCCGTATCGAGGCATTCGCCCTCGGCAACAAACCCATCCCTTCGATGCTGGACGGCCTCGCCAATGGCGCAGGATACGGTCTGGTGCTTCTCATCGTGGCCTTCTTCCGCGAGCTTCTCGGAAGCGGCACTCTCTTCGGAATCCAGGTAATGCCTGCAGGTTACGTGACCAACAATCTGGTAATCCTGCCGCCCTTCGCCCTCATCCTCCTGGGATGCATCGTGTGGGTGCAGCGCAGCATCCAGAAAGACCTTCAGGAGAAATAACCTCTAACACCAAAGGAATATGGAATACATCAGTTTATTCGTAAAGTCGATCTTCGTAGATAACATGATCTTCGCATACTTCCTGGGTATGTGCTCATACCTGGCGGTTTCGAAGAATGTGAAGACGGCTACAAGCCTCGGTGTTGCGGTTATTTTCGTGCTGCTGGTCACCGTGCCTATCAACTACCTTCTGAACAAATACGTCCTCGGTCCCAACGCCCTCATCGAGGGAGTGGACCTGAGCTTCCTCAGCGTGATCATCTTCATAGCGGTCATCGCCGCAATAGTGCAGATAGTGGAAATGGTGGTGGAACGCTTCGCGCCTTCACTTTATTCCGCGCTGGGTATCTTCCTGCCGCTGATCGCGGTGAACTGCGCCATCCTCGGCGGAGCCCTCTTCATGCAGCAGAAAGAATTCGCAAATGTGGGTGAATCCGCAGTCTATGCGCTCGGATCTGGCATAGGCTGGTTCCTCGCCATCGTGGCCCTCGCCGCAATCCGCGAGAAACTCTCCTACAGTAACGTCCCCGCACCACTCAAGGGCCTGGGAATCACCTTTATCACCGTCGGCCTGATGGGTATGGCCTTCATGGCTTTCATGGGTATATCACTTTAACAAGGAGGAAAGAATATGACATCGACCATAATCACATCAGTCCTTGTAATAGTGGTGGTGACGCTGCTTCTGGTAGCGCTCCTGCTCATAATCAAGGCCAGGCTCACCCCCTCCGGAAAGGTGACTGTAGATATCAACAATGGCAAGAAGGTTCTCGAGGTGCCCCAGGGTGGCGATTTGATGCATACTCTGGCGGATGAGAAGATCTTCCTCCCCTCTGCCTGCGGCGGAAAGGCCAACTGCGGCCAGTGCAAGGTGCAGGTGCTGGAGGGTGGCGGAGAGATCCTCCCCACCGAGAAGGGATTCTTCAACCGCAAGCAGATTAAGGAAGGCGTGCGTCTCGGCTGCCAGGTGAAGGTCAAGGGAGATCTGAAGATCGCAGTTCCCGACTCCACCCTGAGCGTCAAGAAACTCGAGTGCGAGGTCATCTCCAACAAGAACGTGGCCACCTTCATCAAGGAATTCACCGTCAGGCTGCCCGAAGGCGAGCATCTCGAATTCAAGTCCGGAGAATATATCCAGATCGATATCCCCGAGTACGACATCGACTTCGCCGACATCGACGTGGATCCTATCTACCGTGGCGACTGGGAGAAGTACGGATTCTTCGGTATCAAGTATAAGAACACCACTCCCACCGTGCGCGCCTACTCCATGGCTTCCTATCCTGCAGAGAAGAACATCATCAAGCTGAACGTGCATATCGCGACCCCTCCTTTCGACCGCAACCAGCCGAAGGGTGTGTTCAAGATGCTGCCCGTGCCTCCCGGAATCTCCTCCTCCTATGTATTCACCCGCAAACCCGGCGACAAAGTCACCATCAGCGGACCTTTCGGCGAGTTCCTCCTCCCGGAGAACGACCCGAAGGATATGGAATACATCTTCGTGGGCGGCGGCGCCGGAATGGCCCCTCTGCGCAGTCACATCATGCACCTCTTCAAGACTTTGAAGACCGACCGCATCGTGCACTTCTTCTATGGAGCGCGCAGCCTTGTGGAAGCCTTCTATCTTGAGGATTTCGCGGAGATCGAGAAAGAGTTCCCGAACTTCAAGTTCCACCTCGCACTCGACCGTCCCGACCTGGCAGCAGATGCCGCCGGAGTGGCCTACACGCCCGGTT
>JAGCUK010000061.1 GCA_017962925.1 Bacteroidales bacterium | reverse complement strand
GACGAGCTGCGAGGCATGGATGATCTTATGGTCGCCAATGCAGATGGCTACGTGCCCGACGGAGGTGTCGCCGAAGAACACCAGGTCGCCTTTCTGCATCTGCTCGAAAGGAACCTCGACGCCGCATTGCACCTGCTGGGAGGCGTCACGAGGCAGCAGGATGCCGTTCATGAAGAAGCAGTATCCGGTGAGTCCGCTGCAGTCGAAGTGCCCCGGGGACATCCCACCCCACATATAAGGAACGCCCAGCTGCTCCTTGGCAAGATGGATAATGTTGTTTATCAGGAGCGAATCCTCCAGCTGGGCCTTTTCCTCCGCCCAGGTATCGAGCCGGCGGAAATCATTGGTCGTAATCCCCTTCCGGCCATCTGGCAGAATGAAGCTATACCAAGGCTGCTTGCCCTTCTCGGACCATTTTTCCTCCCCTTCCTTAACGATGTTTCCTGCCAGAAGAGTGGTAATTATCTCTCTGGAAGGGGACTTTGTGCCTTTATCCTTATATACCCTTTGCGGCTTATTGAGGTAGCTTCTCACCACTATCAGCTTCGGCGCCTTCAAATACTCCTCCGCCTCCTTGCGGGACATCGGAGCCAGGGTCGCGCCGTAAAGTTTGGTGGCTTTCTGCTCCTCAGGGCTGAGTTCCCGGGTCGGGGCCAGCGCCAGTTCGTTCACCCATCCTTCGTAAGGCTCGGGAGTCTTGATCTTCGCCCAGTAGCCCTTGCGCTCCAGCACCTGCACCAATGTTCCCATCCGGGTCTGGCTCACGCACTCGCTGGTATATCGCGGCTCCGCCCGCATGAAGGCATCGCTCACGTTCACCACCGCCCACTGGGTGTTGTCCTTTATTATTACGCTGTTCTGCGCCTGCATCCAGCAGGACAGTAGCATAAACGCTGCAGCACTTAAGATGCTGATTATCAATACTTTCTTCATAACAGAATCAGTAAAAATCGACGATTCTCCTTACGGTAAGTGACTAAAATACAGCAAGTTAGCTGCTGCATAATAATAGTCCAAGCGTACCGCCTAGAAACAAAGGTAGATAAAAATCAGCAATTTGCTATCTTTGTATCCAATGAAACGGCTCGCCTTCATATTGATCACTTTTATTCTCGGCATTTCCGCAACGCCAGTGCAGAAAACCGTGAATGCCTTGGATGCGAAGGGCGGGGCGCTGGAGAATAGCGTCTGGGGGATACTGGCGGTGAATTTCCAGGGGGATACCCTGGCGCAGCTGAATAAGGGCAAGCGCCTGACCCCCGCAAGCAACATGAAACTCGTCACCACGGCAGCGGCCTACCTCAAACTCGGGCGGAACTATACGTTCAAGACGCAGATTGCCACCGACGGCACGATCCAAGACTCCACCCTAGTCGGCAACCTCTACATAATCGGCGGCGGCGACCCGCTCATCGGCAACCTCTTCACCTATCTCCCGAAAGAGGATATCCCCTTCGGAAAATGGCGTAAGGTACTGGAGGACAATGGAATAAGGAGGATAGAGGGGGATGTGATCGGCGACGGCAGCTACTTCTGCGGCGAGTTGCGTCATACGGATTGGAGCACGGAGGATGAGATCAGCAAGGATGGGGTGGTGCCGGCGGGGTTGACGTGGCGCGGGGAGATGGGAGACAGTATCCCGGATGGCCCGCTTGCTGCCGCGACGCATTTCCGCCGCTGGCTGATTGAAAACGGCGTGCCGGTCAGCGGCATTGCGACGGCATCGCAGGAGTCAGTCGTTCGCTCCGCTACCGCCACGCACGGGCTCGCTCAAAAAACTTCCGCGAACGACAGCTCCTGCGCTGCCACAATTCCCGACTCCCTCGTAATCCTGGGCACGGCGCAATCCGCGACGCTGAACCACATCGCCACCATCACCAACCACCAATCCGACAACTTCTGCGCGGAAACACTAATCAAAGCCATCGGCAAAGCGAATAACGGCAGCGACGATTATGACACCGCTACCGAGGCCCTCCACCGGGCCCTCGCGCCCATCGGCATGGCAGGCCCCAGCGCCAAGATGCGCTTCGCCGACGGCAGCGGCCTCTCCCGCAAAAACTTCATCTCCCCGGAATTCATCGTGGGCATCCTCATGGGCATGTCCCGCACATCCTTATATAAAGACTACCTCAACTCCCTCCCCCGCCCCGGGCGCAAAGACGGCACCCTGCAGACGCGACTGCCGAAGGCCCCGGCGCCGGTGAAAAACCGCATCTACATGAAGAGCGGCAGTCTCGGCGGAGTACGCTGCTTCAGCGGATACATCCTCCCCTCGGACGGCAACACCAAGAAAACCATCGCCTTCAGCATAATGGTGAACAACTACGTGGGAAAATCATCCGAACTCACGCAGACACTCGATAACCTCATCCTCGAATTAGCAAACGAAAACTGATATGAAACGCATCCTCCTCGCCCTGGCGGCAACCCTGGCACTGCTTCCCGCAGCCATCGCCCAGAAACCCCTGACATTCAATAAGGTAGAGATCAAGGGAACCACCGACGAAATGGTCGCAGCCCTCGCCAAAAAGGGCTTCAAGTACGAAGAAACCAATGACGGCGTGCCGCTGGTGATAGGCAAATTCGCTGGCTATTCCGACGTGGAGGTGAACATCATCCCCGGAGCAGACAGCACCGTCTGCGCCATCCGCGCGGAAATCCCCCCGAGGCTTTCCTGGGTGAAGTTGGAGAACGATTATTCCTCCCTCAAATCCATGCTCACAAAGCAGTACGGCAAGCCCGTGGAACAGGTAGAGGAGTTCAAGGACGGCCCATTCGAGGAAAGCTCCGGCAAACTCGTCAGCCTTATCAAGGGCAAATGCACCTTCCGCACGGTGTATAGCGTCAAGGAGGGAAAAATAACCCTGATGCTGAAGCACCAGGGTCCTATCTGCTACGCCTGCATCCTCTACGAGAACGCGGGTCTATAAAGATTCTATCCACGCTTTCATCTCCGGCACCTTGGCAAGTGCACTCTGGAACAGCGCCCACTGATTGCGGGTGCGGTCCATGTTGTGCGTGGGGTACTTGATCTTGTAGTAAGTGTCGCCGTTGATGTAGTCTGCGAAGAAACGCACGCACTGCATATAAGGGAAGAGGCAGGCGGCGTAGGGCAGCATATCCTTCTCCAGCGGGGTCAGGAAGACCTTTGCGGACTCGATGTAGCCCTTGCTGAAGGCCTTGAAAATCTCCATGTTGAAGCCCACCTTGGCGGTGTCCGGATCATCCTCGGCCACGAAGTTGGCAGCGGTGCGGAGGAAATCACCGAAGTCTGAGAAAACGAAGCTGGGCATGACGGTATCCAGGTCGATGACACAGAGCACGTTGCCTTCCTTGTCGAACATCATGTTGTTCACCTTGGTATCGCAGTGGCAGATGCGCTTGGGCAGCTTGCCTTCGCGGTGCAGGCGCTCCGCCTTGGTCATCTCCTCTTCATATTTATATATCTCCTCCACCAGAGCCTTCACCTCGGTATCCGCCATGCGCCCGGCCTTATCTGCCGCCACCGCCTCGCGAAGCTGGCGTGCGCGGAGCTCCATGTTATGGAAATCGGGGATGGTCTCTCCGAGAGTGTCGGGGATGTCCGCGAGCTGAGCCTCGAAGCGTCCGAATGCCTTGCCGGCGTAGTAGGAGTATTCCGGAGTGACGGCCTCGAAAGTGAGGGCGTCGGGGATGAAAACGGAGATGCGCCAGTAGGTCTCGCCATCAGTCCAATAGGTCTTGGGAGAATTCTTCAACGGGATGAATTTCAGCACCTTACGGTCGAGGTCTCCCTCCCCCGCCTGCTCCAGTTTGGCGCGGATATGGCGGGTGACGCACTCGATATTATGCTGCAGCAACTCGACATCCTGGAAGATGGCGTTGTTGATGCGCTGGAGCACGTATGCTTCGGTGCCGTCGGTTTCAACTTTGTATGTGTCATTGATGAGGCCGTTGCCGAGAGGCTTTACTTCTTTGATGTTTCCTTTGATTGCGAATTTGCCGGCGATGGCGGCGAGTTCCTGCTGTGTTTTCATCTGATTGGATTATTAGTTCTGCGAAGATAGCTATTTTTCGTATATTTGCGATTGAACAAAGCCACATTGTTATGAGGAAACTGTTTATTCTTCTGGTTCTCCTGATGACCGTCTGCGCCAACTCCTATGCGGAGCCCGGCGCAAAAAGGGAAGTTCGCAGGGCGCAAAAAGATTCCATTAAAGTTGCTGAATTGGTCGGCGCTCACCGCAAGGGTACCAAGATCAAATTGGACGGCATCGTCCTGAATAAAGAACAACAGGCCTTGCTGCTTTCGAACATCGATTCCCTCGATTTCAACGCAGACTGGGCCGCTTTTAAAAAGCAGAGGCATTGGGGCAATGGCCTGACTATCGGCGGATCGGTGCTGGTCGGCGCCGGTGCGGCCGCAGAGGTGGTGGCACTGGGATACGTGCTGGTGGGAGTGTTAATAGCAGCCTTCACTTTAGGTCAGGCAGATATGGATGAATTCATGAAGCCGGCCGGATATCTGGCGGTGGGCGGTCTCGTCTCCGCCGGCGTCGGGGCAAGCACGATGGCAGTCGGCATCCCCCTTCGCGTATCGGCAGATAAAAAGATGAAGGCCACGTGCGAAAGCTACAACAACGCCACCGTGCGCGTGGAGAAATCTGTTATTTTCGGAACCACAGCCTCCGGCATAGGTCTGTCTTTCAACTTCTAACGAATGAAAAAATATCTCATCATACTGGCGCTGGCGGCAGGACAACTGTGCGCCGCCCAACCGGACTTCGAGCAATATCCCAACCCGGAATTTGCGAAGATGATTTACGAGCAACCGTGGATCGCCAACCTCAACGCCTGCCCCTACGAACTTGCCATCACCCCCGGCAAACTTTCCAAGGCACCGCGTGGCTATAAACCCTTCTATATCAGCCACTACGGCAGGCACGGCTCCCGCTCCGGATGGGATCAGGACAAGTATGAAATAATTATCGGCGCCCTCACCAAGGCCAAGGAGGATGGCATCCTCAGCGCCAGCGGAGACTCCCTGTTGCAAGAGACCATCCTCGTTAAGGAGGCGACCAACAAGATGGATGGGCGGCTTACCGTGCGCGGCCAGCGGGAGCATCGGGAGATTGCGGACAGGATGTACAAGAACTTCCGCCGGGTCTTCCGCCGCGGCAGCCACAATATCCGCGCGACCAGCAGCATAGTGCCCCGCTGCATAGTCAGCATGGCTGCTTTCACCAACCGCCTGAGCGAACTTAACCAGAACCTAAATATAGTAATGGATTGCGGCGAGGAGATTCAGAAGGAGGTCAGCAACGATCGCGGCCACGAGATTACCACCAACAGGAGGATCATCATGGACACGATCAGATCTGCCATGAACCGCGATTGTTCGGCCATGATGAGCCGGCTGTTTACGGATGTGGAAGCCGCCGGGAAGATTGTGGAGGATCCCTTCCGCCTCAGCCATGCGATCTGCTCCGTCGCCCGCATCAGCCGCTCCTTCGACTTCGACTTCAACACCTACCGCTTCGTGCCCTTCGATATTATTTATGAATGGGCGGACTACCACAATCTTTATATGTATGTGGGAGAATGCAACTCCCTGGAATTCGGCGATATACGTATGGAGCGCACCGAGCCGCTGGTGCGGATGATAGTGCGCCAGGCAGATGACGCGCTGGCCAACGGCAATGTTGCCGCCGACATCCGCTTCGGGCACGACTACCCGCTGATGGCCCTCTGCAGTTATATCGGAGTGGAAGGAATCAGCGAACGCTACGACTGGAGGGAGGCGCAGAAGCATTTCATCTCCACCTTTTACGCGCCTTTCGCCGGGAATCTCCAACTGATATTCTACCGCTCGCGCAAGGCAGATAAACCCGTGCTGGTGAAGGTTTTGATGAATGAGCGTGAGGTGCATCTGAATGGGCTCGAGCCGGTTCAGGGCATGTATTACAGCTGGGAAGAGCTGCGCGAGAAAATTTCCTGCTGATTTTTTTGCAAATTAGCAAAAGTATTGTACCTTTGCAGTCCGCTTTTCAGGCGGACACCTATTGAGATGTGGTGTAATGGTAGCACTACAGATTCTGGCTCTGTCAGTGAGGGTTCGAATCCTTCCATCTCAACAAATCAGCGCAAGCTGATTTTTTAATGCCCTGGCGGGGTAGCTCAGCTGGTTAGAGCGTCGGATTCATAATCCGGAGGTCGTGGGATCGTGACCCACTCCCGCTACGGAATTTCCTAACATACAGATTTGGCCAAGTACGACGGCCTCCTCTGAAACTCGCTATATACCCGACGCATAGAATGCGGCGGTTATTTGTTTTTCCATCAAGGGCGGATGTTTATTACGAGAAATAACTCAAAAGGGCACGCTGATAGTCTTGCAAGGCCTTGATGCCGGCCTTGGTGATGCGGCAGACGGTATGTGAGCCGCGTCCCTCGCCGCTGCGGGAGACTTTGATGTAGCCCGCCTCTTCCAGCTTGGTAATCTGGACGCTGAGATTCCCCGCCGTAGCCTTCGTGAGATCTTTGAGATACACGAAGTCCGCGTTGTCCAGCGAGTCGAGCGCCGCCATTATGCGGAGCCGCAACTCATTGTGGAGCAGGGGATTCAGGTCTTTAAATTCCATTCTTTACGCTTTTTTCAAACAAATGTCCGGGAATAATCATGGCAACGAGCGCGCAAAGCACTATGCACAATAACTGCCAGTGCCAGAACTCTCCCTGGAGGCAGAACGCCACGATGCCTATGACCACACCGGCAATCCCGCCCACAAGCATGGGGCGGAAACGCACTTCTTCCCCGGTTATGAAGGTACCTATGCCCACCAGGATGCAGATCAGGGGATTTTCAACGATTTCGTAAACCCCCACGAAGCCGAACAGGAAACCGCTGATACCTATGACGCAAGCGGCAAAAATCCAGTAGTCCAGCACCAGCTTCGACCCTCTTGAGCGCATATGCGTGCGCTCGAAATCCTTCCGTATTAAATAGAACATCAGCGGCATACCCACAAGCGGGATTCCGACCCACATCCACGTGCACCAATCCTGACGGAAGTGCATCCACAGGACGAACTCCAGCAGATAGAAAAATGCCGTGAGCCAGCCCCAAAGCGGGAACAGATGGTTCCCGGTGGCGTTGTCGTCCATTTCAACTTTGCCCCTGGTACGGGCAATGACTTCAAGTGCGTCAAATTGTTCCATATCAGGGGCAAAGGTAATGAATTTGAATTAATTGTGATTTACATATATTTCACTTTTCTTTCTGTTGTCATACTTCACGCGGAAGATAATCTGGGTACCGTAGGAAGTCCCGCCGCCGGGATTGCTCTTGGTACGTTGAAGCTTCGGGTGATCCTCCTTGCCGCCCATTCCGCCGAACGAGAAGCCGTCGTAATCGTAGGCCAATTCTACATAGGCCCAGTTCCAGTAGGCATCCTCAGGAGAGGTAATCACACCCAATTCCATACCCATAGGATAATTGCACACGCCGTTTTCTCCGCCACTGGTCCAGGGTTCAAAAGCACCGTTACTGTGTTTATAGGTAATCTGGAAGGAGGTGGGCTTATGATGAACCACCTTTACGGGGATGGTGAACTTGACGTTGTGGTCGGTCACGCTGCGGAAGATCAGGTTAAACTCTCCTTCCGGGATGCCCTTCTTGAAGTCGACATATTTGCCGTAAGGATTGTAATACAACTTGTTGTAGTTCTCCGTAGCAGGGTCAATCTCTATGCCGTAACCGGTGAAAGAAGAGCCCTCGGGCTTCCATTCATCTACCGTAAGCCAGATGTTGTCGCTGCCCCCTCCGTAAGCTGGATCATTCTCTACCAGGATAAAATCGGCGGAACTGTTTTCCATCGAAAGAGAGAATGAAGAGTACCCGGGGCCGTTATAGAGGGTAATGTAATCAGTCATATCCGTTCCTGCGTAACCGAAGGTCAGTTTCACCTGTTCATTCCCGGCCGATTGGGTGGCGGTGAGTTTCTGGGAAGAGGCATCCCAGCTGAACCATTCGCCGGGATTGCCATTGCGGGTCTGGCTGTTCAGGGTAACCTTGCTCCAGTCGAATTTTGCTCCGGCGGTCCAGCTTGCCGTCAGGGTAGTGGACTTGCCGGGGGCTACCCAGTTGTCCTCGTAATTCAGGCTGAAGTAAGAGAGGTCGGCCACCAGTTCATCAAGCGTGGCATTGCCGCAGATGGTGTATTCATCTCCGGGGAGATACGTCTCCGTTTCCTGGTTCCAGATCTGGTTTTCAAAGACAAGGACAAACAGCAACTGATACTGGCCGCTGTAAGCCTTGGTGCCGCTCTTCTCCTTAAGCCAGATCTGGCTGCTGCCGTCCAACTTGACGTTTCCTCCCTGACCGACGTGGGCGTCAATCATGTTATCCTGGCCAAACCTCATTGTCCCTAACTTGGTTCCGGCCCATGGGTACTTGTCGTAGAATTCCTGGTTGATGGTGGTGAGTTTATTAACGACCTCCGGAGGGATCTCTCCGTTGAGCCAGCCCTGTGTCATCCCCTTCTCATCCTCATCCATGCATTCCACCAGGATGGCCTGCTTGGTTCCGTCCGTCCAACTAGTACCCACATACCACTTGGAATATTCCTGCGGAAGATCGAAGACCCGTACCTCTCCTCCCTTCTTCTGGACGGAATAGGTATTGTCCTTCATCCTTTCGGCCACACCGATGGGCTCATCCGATACTTTCATCGGCTCTATGGTTGCCGTTGCGGTGGCCAGGTCTCCCTGCTGGAATATGCCGTCTTTTACGTTTTCCTGCAGTTTCCTCAGCACGGCCGTAACAGTTCCCCCTTCGAATTCCTTAGGATTGGGGGCGGTGAACACCACGGTGATGTTTCCGGATGCATCGGTGGTCGCGGATGCAGGGCTCACGGCACCGCCGGCGGCAGAAAAGTTCACCGTTCCAGTGTAGTGGGTGATATCCTGCTGCGAATTATTCATCCCCTCAAATACAGCCAGATTGAAAGTAATCGACGCCTTACCGTCGGCGCCTATCTGCTGGGATTCAGGCGAAGCGGTGAGGGCGGTTTTCATGGTTGCGACCTGTTGGACATCGCCCTCCCCACAAGCCACGAACAGCCCTGCTGCCAGGGCCGAAACAAATAGTAATCTGAGTTGTTTCATATAACGTGTTATTAAAGTTTACTTTTTAAACCTTACAAAACTAAATAAAGTTTACCAAATAAACAATACGCGTTATCCTTCAAGTTTGCGACGGTTTTTTGTTTTTTATGCCATCAGTCTTCGGTGAAGAAGATCAATATAGAATGTCTTGAGTTCGTCTGAAAGGAAGGAGCGCTGAATCTCTTCTTCGAATTTGGGCAGCAAATCCTTGTATTTTTTCTTGACACGGTCAAAAACGATTTCCGGCACGCCGCATGTGCGGTATGCGGTCCTGAAGTCAGCATCCTTCATCCGCTTCTTCTTCCCGTTGAGATTGAGGGCTAACTCTTCTTCATCGGCAGGATTGCTTATGACGGCATTTAACAGGTCGTAGGCAGGAGTAAGGACAGGTTCTCCTGCGGGAGAATACAGAGAGAAGTTCTTCAGATGCATATCGTTATTCCCTGTAAGCCAGGAGAAATACACCAGTTCAAGATAATCGACCATATCCAACTGGGCATTGGTCGAGTACTTGCGGATGGCCTTCCCTATCTGCTCGTAAGAACTACGATACTTATGCTCGGTCTGGCGCTCGGTTAGTTGGCACATATCTTCCATCGCAATTTTCTCGCCATCGGCCTTGCGGTCGATCCGCTTGGTCAGATAGCCGATGCTGCCGTCTTTCATGCGGATGAGCGTGTGCGGGACAACCTTGATTTTTGCGATTTCAGCCAGATGCATAGTCAAGTCTTCATTCTCGGGCAGCATCGCAAAGAGTTCCGTCTGCGGCTTGATTACCTGGGCGGCAAGTTCATCCATCTGCGCACGCGTATAATCCAAAGAAGGAGGCGTGGAGGTTCCGAAGAATTTCCTGCAACAGGATTTGTGGAAATCAACCTCTCCGGGATCGAGCTCTTTATAACAATACAAACATTTACTCATCACTGTCCTCCTTTATGGAAATAACACTTACAGCGCCTATGCAGTCCTTGCAACAAAGAAGAAGCAGGGAGAATCTGTCCAGTTCACTGATGTCCGTGTTGCGCAGCGCCACATCCAGGAGCCAGCCTTCCGGAATAAGGCCATCAAAGAACGGGAAAAGAACCGGAGATTTGTATGGCTTTTCCGATAAAGGAAGTGTCAGGCTGACGGGCTTGGAGGCCTCATCAGCAAGATACTCTTTGTCATACTGGAACTCATATCCCTCATCTGTTTCTTTCAAGATGCCGGCGTTTATCCCTTTATATTGAATCAATGCTTTACTCATTTCGCCTTCTTTTGGGGAACCAGTTCATAACCGAACAAATCAAACACCTGGGCAACTTTATCCATCCGGACAGTAGGCTTGCCTTGCTCCAATTCACGCACGAAGTTCAGGCCAACGCCTGATTTCATCGCCAGGTCCACCTGCGTCAGCCCATACTCTTTCCGCAGGGATTTTAATGTTGAAGATATGAGGTTGCTATTCATAATTACATTCGTTCGGATGCAAATATATGAAAAAATCCGCAAAATACATCAGAACGAGTGTAATTTTCTCAAATAGAAGCCATTTATATCCGAAGGGATATAATCCGGAGGTCGTGGGATCGTGACCCACTCCCGCTACAAGCAAACACAACATATGTCTTGATTGACTACGTTCAATCTCACAGACAAAACTCTCTATATACCCGTCACAACCCCTTGTGATGGCTTTTTTATTTTTTCGTAACTTTGCATTTATGAAACAACTAACTATCCTTTCGGCCATGGTGGCGATTACGCTGCTGGCCGCTTGCAAAACTACAAATAATCAGAAAAATAGCGAGATGAACAAGCAAGAAGCACTTCAGGAAGTGGCCGGGCGCAAGAATTTCGGCGCGAGCCACGCTCTAATGACAACTCCCCAGCCTTGCGTAATGATTGCAACCTGGGACAAAGACCACACCCCGGACGTGATGATGGCGGCCTGGGCCGGGCAGTACGACCACAACCAGATCGTGGTGTCGATGTCCAAGCACAAAACCACTGATAATCTGGAACTTACCGGCGCTTTCACCGTGTCGTTCGCAGACATCCGCACCGTGGCGGAATCCGACTACCTCGGCATAGTGAGCGGCAACAACGTGCCGGACAAGGTGGCAAAAGCGGGATTCACCATCACCCCCAGCCCCAACGTGGACGCGCCCATCATCAATGAGTATCCCCTCACCCTCGAGTGCAAGGTAGTAAGTTGGAAAGACGGCATCCTGGTGGGAGAAGTGGTGAACATGAGCGCGGATGAAAGCATCCTGACGGATGGAAAAGTGGATCTTGCCAAACTGCAACCCATAGTGTTCGACGCAGCCGGAATGTGCTACCGTGCCATCGGCGAAGTCGTAGGCGGAGCCTGGAATGCAGGCAAGAAGTTTATTGATTAATTAGATTTCTTAAAAATTGTAACCGGCATAAGGGATTATTTACTATTTTTGCGTTGTGGCCGTTGAGCCACAACGTTTTAACCGGTTAAATTTTTTAAAGTTTATTGCCTTATGAAGAAGATTTATGTCATTCTCGCCGTGGCAGCTCTGACCATCTGCGCTGCATCTTGCGGAAACAAGAAAGCTGCTAAGGAAGCAGAACCCGCCGCTAAGGAAGCTGTTGCTGCTGAAAAGTCCGCTCAGGATCAAATCAAGGACGCCGCCACTGAGGCCGCCGTTGACGTAGCAAAGACCGGCATCGCAGCAGGTGCAGAGGCCGTTAAGAACGAAATCAAGAAGTAATTTTACTTATTTGATTCTGATACCCTCTCGGGCAAGTTCCGGGAGGGTATTTTTGTGCCCTTCCCCATCTACCCAGCCGAGGCAATCCTGAAGAATCGTCACCTTGAAACCCGCCTTCAAAAGATCTTCGGCGGTGTTGCGAACGCAGTATTCAGTGGCGATTCCAACCACATAAACCACCTCTGTACCAAGGAGTTGCAGAACCTCACCAAGGCTCTGCCCGGCATTGTTGCAGCCCTCGAACCCGGAATACTGCTCCTGGGCAGGATCGCATCCCTTGTAGAAAGTGAGATCCTCCTCCACAAAACCCTTCAGATCATCGTGAATCTCGCCTCCGCGGGTGCCCGCTACGCAATGAGGGGGCCAGGGGCCTCCCTGCTCCACAAAAGAACAGTGGTTCGCAGGGTGATGGTCGCAAATGAACAGCACCGGAACGGGGCCTCTGCTCGATTTGACATTACGCTCCAGAAGGGCCTTGGTGGCTGCCACGCTCTCTTCGGAATGCGCGCACGCCAGTGATCCGCAGGTTATAAAATCGTAGAGTTCATCTACAACCACTATAGCTTTTTCCATATCAGTCTTTATTAATCGTTACAACCGCCCAAACCTCGCATCCCTCGCCGCGCCCTACGAACCCCAAGCGCTCGGTGGTGGTTGCTTTGACGCTCACCGCATCCACCGGAACCTCGAGAATTGGGGCCAGCGTAGCGCGCATTTCGTCTATGAAAGGGCGGAGTTTCGGGGCCTGGAGGGCGATGGTGATATCTACGTTGCCAACGCGCCAGGCATCCTCCCGGAGCATATCCATCACCCGGCGCAGAAGGTCCTTGCTGTCGGCATCTTTCCAGGCATCGGAGTTATCCGGAAAGTGCAGGCCTATATCCCCTTTCGCGGCCGCCCCCAGCAGAGCGTCGCAAAGGGCATGGATGGCCACGTCGCCGTCCGAATGCGCCACGAATCCCCTTTCGGAGGGAATGCGCACGCCGCCCAGAAACATCGGCAGGCCATCTGCGATGGCATGCACGTCGTATCCTTGTCCGATTCGTATTTGCATATCCGCAAAGTTACAATAAAATTGCTAAATTTGTGAGTTATGGGATTTTTCAATTTTTTCGGAGATGACGAGCATCGGGTGTTCAATTACAAGCCGATGTATTACGATAAAGAGAAGGAAGAACGGATGCGGAGGTTCAAGGCCGTGGACGGCAGTATGGACGCCGAAAAGAAGGACGGGGAATACGTTCCCGGCACCTATCTGCACGGCGCATTCCGGGACGGGGCCTACCAGAGCACCCGCAACCGCATGAAGAGCGCCCACACCGTCATCGGCATCGTCACCCTGCTGCTGATAGTGGCGGTGCTGTATTTCATCCTTAAATTCTATACGCTGTTATAATGGGAAAGCTTAAGGTTCTGCCGGCAAATATTGCCAATATGATTGCCGCCGGAGAGGTGGTGCAGAGGCCTGCGTCCGTCGTCAAGGAGCTGATGGAGAATGCGGTGGATGCCGGGGCCGACCAGGTGGATGTGGTGGTGAAGGATGCCGGCCGCACTTCTATCCAGGTGATAGATAATGGCGTGGGGATGAGCCCTGCCGACGCTGTACTGTGTTTCGAAAGGCACGCGACCTCCAAGATCGCGGAGGCGGAGGATCTGCAGCGCATCACCAGCTACGGCTTCCGCGGAGAAGCTCTTGCCAGCATCGCCGCCGTGGCGGAAGTCACCCTCAAGACCAGGCGCGCCGCCGATGAAACCGCCACCCAGGTCAGCATTAGCGAGCCCGGCGCCGTCAAGACAAGTTCCGTCGCCGCCCCCACCGGCAGCAACTTCCTCATCCGCAATATCTTCTACAACACCCCCGCGCGCCGCAAATTCCTCAAGAGCGACAACGTGGAGCTCAAGCACATAGTGGAGGAGTTCACCCGCATCGCCTTGACCCGGCCGGATGTGGGGTTCTCCCTGAATTCCAACGGGCGGGACATATTCCGCCTACGTAAGGCCAAGTCCCTGAAATTCAGGGTGTTGGATCTGATGGGAGCGAACGTGACCGGGGATCTGGTAGATATCAACGCCGAGACTTCGCTGGTGCGCGTGAGCGGATTCCTCGCCAGCCCGGACACCGCCCACAAGACGGTGGCGAACCAGTTCTTCTTCGTGAACGGCCGCTACTTCCGCAGTGCGTATCTGCACAAGGCGGTGATGAAGGCGTACGAGGAGTATCTGCCCGAGGGCTACACCCCTTCCTATTTCATCTGGCTGGAGGTGGCGCCCGAGTCAGTGGATGTGAATATCCATCCTACCAAGGCGGAGGTGAAGTTCGAGGAGGATTCGGTGATTTTCCAGACGATTTATGCCTGCGTGCGGGCCACTCTGGGGCGGAATGCTTTTGGCGAAGGGATAGATTTCAATACCGAAGGACGGGTGGAGATGCCGCAGATGGGCAGTAGCTTCGAGGAGTACCGCGGGCCCGTGTCCACCGCCCCCGGGCCGGCACTGGACGAGGGATATGATCCTTTTACCCCGAACTTCGAGTTCGATAAACCTGCTGTCGAACGGCATCAGGATTACGGAAAACTGTTTGAAGATAATCAGGCCGTGCAGGCGCGGGCGCTGGTAGTCAAGGGCCGCTTCATCATCGCCCCCTCGACATCCGGCATCCTCCTGGTCCACATCCGCCGCGCATGGGAACGCATCCTCTACGAAAAGACACTGAAGGCCCTCTCCAAGAACACTCCCGTCACGCAGACCGCCCTCTTCCCCGTGCAGGTCGAGGTCGGCGCCGCATCCCGTCTGCTTTTTGATGAACACGCGCAGATGCTCGCATCCGTCGGATTCGACATCACCCCCTTCGGCACCGATACGGTGGTGGTGAATGGGGTGCCCCAGGGCTATTCCTGCGAGCCCGGGAAGGTGCAGCAGATGGTGCAGGACATCCTCCTGATCCTTTCGGACGAGACCTCCGGCGTGCCCGAAGTGGTGCGCGCCGCCCTTGCTTCGAAGTTCGCCACCCTCGGCAGCGTGAATGCCGAGCCGCCTCGCAATGCCGCTGAGGCTCAATCACTTATAGATACGTTGTTCGCCTGCGAGAACGCCGAGCTGACCGCTTCGGGGAAGAAGATTACGGCTGTTTTGTCGGCGGAGGACATTGAAAAAAGATTCCAATAAACTATGCCATATATTCAAGAAGAAGGAAGGCAGCGGCCCATCACCGTGCACCTGATCATAATAAACGTGATTTTCTACCTGGCCACCAAGTTGAACGGGGATTTCATGTATTCCACTTTCTCCCTGTTCTACCCCGCCACACCGTGGTTCAAACCCTGGCAGGTGGTCAGCTATATGTTCATGCACGGAGGCTTCTGGCACATCCTCTTTAATATGTACTCCCTCTACATCTTCGGGATGGCGGTGGAGCGCATCATCGGGCAGAAGAGGTTCATGATTCTCTATTTCCTGGCGGGGCTGGGAGCGGCCGCTACCCAGATCGGGGTGCAGGCGCTGGATACGGCGATGCAGGGCATCCCCACCGTGGGCGCATCCGGATGCATCTACGGAGTCATCATCGCCTTCGCAATGATCTTCCCGGAGGCCAGGCTGACGCTGATTTTCCCGCCCGTGACGCTTTCCGCCAAATGGATGGCCATCATTTTCATAGGCATCGAACTGTTCACCGGAGTCACTGGCACCCAGGCTGGCGTAGCGCATTTTGCGCACCTCGGAGGGGCTCTGGTGGGATTTCTGCTGATTTGGTGGTGGTATAAGCGCCGCCCGAAGAATAACGATCACAGTTATGTCCATTATGATTGATACCGTTATCGCCGAAGCGCTTGAGGTTTTGAAACGCGGAGGCGTGATTTTGTATCCCACCGACACGGTCTGGGGTATCGGTTGCGATGCCACTAACGAGGCCGCGGTGGCGAAGGTGTTCGAAATCAAGCGCCGCAGCGAGGCCAAGTCGCTGGTGCTGCTGGCCTGCGACCTCGACATGGTTGCCAAGCATATCAAGGAAATCCCCAACATCGCCATCGACCTTGTGGAAGTAAACGATGCGCCCATGACCATCATCTACCCCGGAGCGCAGTATCTCGCGCCGAATGTGGTGGCGGAGGATGGCTCCGTGGGCATCCGTATCCCCCTGAATGATTTCTGCGTGAAGTTGGTGCGCCGCTTGCGCAGGCCGCTGGTATCCACCTCCGCCAATATCTCCGGAGAGGAGACGCCTTCGTGCTTTGCGGAGATCTCCCCGGAGATTGTGTCTGCGGTGGATTATGTGGTGCCGGCTGCGCTGGAGAGGGATTCCACCGGCCGTGCTTCGCAGATTATCAAGCTCGGGCTGAGGGGCGAGGTGAAGATTATTCGTCCGTAGTTTTTTGCCGATGGAGTTGTTTTATGCATATAAGATAGAGGATGGTTTCGCCTGGTTGGATGCCGAGGAGTCTGCGCATTGCGTGAGGGTTTTGCGGCATCGCGCCGGCGACAGCATCGCCGTCATTGCCGGCCCTCCCGTCATTGCCGGCTCGACCGGCAATCCCTCCTCCGCGACGGGCAAAGGGCCCGTCTGTGGCCCACAAGGGGCCGCCAGTACGGGCATTGCCCGTCCGAATGCCAGCGCCCTGTACCACTGCGTGATCACCGACGATTCGCCGAAGGGCGTCATGGCGCGGGTGGAATCCGTTCAGGAGGGCTGGGGCAGCCATCCATATTATCTGCGTATGGCAGTGTGCCCCACGAAGAATATCGACCGCTACGAGTGGTTCGTGGAGAAGGCCGTGGAGTTGGGGGTGGATGAAATTGTGCCGGTGATCGGAGAGCATTCAGAGAGGCGCGTCGTGCGTGTGGATCGCGTGCAGAAGCTTGCCATCGCGGCCGCCAAGCAGAGTCTGAAGGGCGCCGTGCCGGTTATCGCCGAACCCGTTTCGGTTCTCGACTTCATCGCCTGTCATTCCGGCGTCCCTTGTCATTCCGGCGTCCCTTGTCATTCCGAGCATAGCGAAGGAATCCGCCTCATCGCCTACTGCTCTGACGACGTTGCCCCCCGCGGCTCTATCGTGGATGCGCTTGCGGCAGCGTGCGAGGGCGTTACCATTTTAATCGGCCCGGAGGGAGATTTTGCGAAGGAAGAGGTGACGGCAGCGATCGCGGCCGGATTTGAGCCGGTGCATCTGGGCCCCAGCCGCCTCCGCACCGAAACCGCCGCCATCACCGCCGTAGAATCCGTCTACCTCACCCTCGGCCTCGGCACCCCCGCCTACGACAGCTTGAATCAGCGCAGCAGTCAATCCCCTGATAATCAACAACTTACCGGAAAGAAAATCGGCGAAAATCAACGATTCTCCTTACAGTAAAATACTATAGATCAACAAGTTAAGTGCTGCACAAAAAAAAGATCATCGCATTGATTCTAGGGGCTTGCCTGCTGGCGGGATGCGCCGGGAGGAGCCACTATGCCCAGTTCGGGGGGTATGCGCAGGGAGGAACGTGGAGCGTGAAGGCCAACTTAAAAGGCGTGAAGGAGAAGCCGAGGGAGATTCAGAAGCATATCGACGATATTCTATATGAGATAGATACGACTCTGTCCGGCTATAACAAGGCTTCGCAACTCAGCCGATTTAATGCCGGAGAGGCCGTCGAACCAAGTGCGATGTTCCGGGAGGTGCTGGGAGCGGCGCAGCGGTTCTACGAGGAGACGGATGGCGCCGTGGATTGTGCCGCCGGGGCGTTGTTCGACATTTGGGGCTTCGGCTTCCGCACCGACTCCCTGCCCTCGGACGCCCAGATCAAAGAGACATTGGCTAATAGCGGGAAGGCCGTATGGTGCTCGATTCCGAACGACCTGCCACCCCCGGCTAGGGGGAGGGGCCCTTTAGGGAGGGGGTCGGAGGAACGAGACACCATACGGCCGCAACTGAATTTCAACGCCATAGCCCAGGGGTACAGTTGCGACAAGGTGGCAGCGTACCTGTACAGCATAGGAGTAAAAGACATGCTGGTGGATATAGGCGAAATTTTCTGCGACGGACTCAACCCCCAGGGGAAGCCCTGGCGCATAGGCATAGACCGGCCGAAGGATGGCAACAACACACCCGGGGCGGATATGCAGGCGATCCTGGAATCCAGCGGCGGCCCGCAAGGCATCGTCACATCCGGTAACTACCGCAAATTCTATATCAAGGACGGGGTCAAATACTCCCACACGATCGACCCCCGCACCGGCTACCCCGTGCAGCATAAACTGCTGAGCGCCACCGTAATAGCCCCCACGGCGATGGAGGCAGACGCATATGCCACCTACTGCATGGTGATAGGAACGCAAAAGGCGCAAGAGTTCATACTCTCGCGCCCTGATCTTGAAGCATGCCTGATCTCGGAGGAAATCTGGACGTCCCCGGGATTCAAGCAGGAATAATTTACTTCTTGCGGGTCATTTCAAATGATAACCCTCCGTTTTTATCTGTATATTCAAATTGTGCCGTGTCACCCTTAACCGTGAAGGTCATCTTAATGGTGGGGCCCCAGCTAATATGATCGGCTTCCGTAGGCCCCGGCCAACCGTTGAAAAGGTTGCTGGTAAGGGTAGACTGTTCTCCAAGTTCACCGGCATTACCCCTGCAAATCTGTTCCGCATTAGTAATAGTAAGTGCTCCTGTAGATGCGTCGTAAGTATAGGAGCCCTTGTAGCGATCTCCCCATGCAGGGAGAATCATGTCGGCCTTGCCATTCTCGAGACCTAGATAAAACCTGGTGTGCTGTTCGCCATTCTCATAGCAGTACCACTTGCCCTCGATGGAGTTCTTGGAGTCTTCCTTGTTGCAACCTGCGAAGAGCACCATCATGGCTGCAGCTACTAAAACAAATAATTTTTTCATATTAAGAATTAATTGATGTTTCTCTGCCCCAAATATAAACAATCCGCCCCAATATACAAAAGGGCGGATTGAAAAACTATCAAAAAGGTTGAAAATCAAGGAGTATATTCCAGGATGTCCGAAGGCTGGCAATCCAACTCGCGGCACAAGGCCTCCAGCGTGGAGATGCGCAGAGCTTTAACTTTGCCGGTCTTGAGGATCGACATATTGGATGGAGTTATGCCGATCCGCGTGGCCAGCTCGCCGGAACTCATTTTCCGGCGCGCCAGCATCACGTCTATGTTAATCATTATCGGCATGATTACTTCTCCTTCTTAGCAGGCTGCTCTTCGGGTTTCTCTGCATCCTTCTTGAGGTAGGAAGGAAGCTCCATTCCCGCCATCTTGAAGAGGTCGTTGAGCGGAGGTACGCTCTGCATCATTCCGGAGATGAAGTTGGAAGTAGCGGTCTTGCCGTTCACGGAGGAACCACCGTCCCACACTGTCACCTTGTCGATATTGATGCCCTTCACAGCCTCGACCTGGGTCTTGACGAGCTCGGGCAGCTTGTCGGCGATCATCATCAGCACAGCCTTCTGGGCATCGCCCTCGGCAGCACTGACCAACTGGTTGAAGCCCTGTGCCTGCTTGGTCAGGATCTCGAACACACCGCGGGCCTGGGCATCCATCTTGGCATAGATGGCATCTGCCTCACCCTTTGCCTTGCGGCGCAGCTGCTCAGCCACTGCCTCGGCCTCGATGATGGCCTTCTCCTTCTCGATCTGGGCAGACACGACGATGTTGGCTTCCTGGGTTGCCTTCTCGCGCTCGGCACGGGCCTGCTCAGCGTCACGCTCGCTCTGGTATGCCTCCTGGAGAGCCTTTGCGGCCTGCACCTTCTCGGCAGCCACTGCGATACGGTCGGCCTCTGCAGTCTTCTGGCGGCGGAGAGCATCGGAATTTGCAATCTCGATCTTGGCGTTGTTCTCACCCTTCACGGCATCCGCATCGGCGGCAGCCACATTC
>JAGCUK010000060.1 GCA_017962925.1 Bacteroidales bacterium | reverse complement strand
GGTTCCCGATATGAAGGAGAAGGTTGAATGGCTCACATACCTCTGGCGCTGCGAGTAGGACGAATCAGAAGAAGACGCCTGATCGGGTATGACTGCGTGGGGCCGGGAGTCCTGCGCAGTTTTCTTATAATGTCGGACAAAGCAAATCTGGCTTTCAATGCGCTCTGTCCGGCATTTTGCTATATTATCGGTGTACTTTTGCCCTCTTGATACTGCCTCCTACATACCCGATTCGCTTGCATTATTGAAAACAAAACATACCTTTGTGTCGCAAGACTAAACAAAGGAGGCTTTATGCAAGTCATATCATTCTTCTCGGCCAAAGGGGGTACTGGAAAGTCGACGTTCAATATGCTACTGGCTTCTTACCTGAAATACGTTTTGGGTAAGCGGGTGATGGTGCTGGATCTGGACGCTCCGGGATATAACCTCACATCTACGCGGGAACGCGAGGCGGACGGAATGCTTCAGGCGGACGCTGCCTTTGATATGGACAGCCTCTATCCCATCCGGAAGGTTGAAGACCTGACACGAAGTCACATCAGGGCAGAGATTGCCGACCTCAAGAATCTGGAGCCGGATTACGATTACGTGATTATCGACAGCCCGGGGTCACTGGTTCAGACGGATGCATCCTTCCAGATGCTGGCGGCAGGCGTATTCACGATGCTGGCCATTCCGATGGACGTCGATGGGATGAGCATCGCGTCCAGCTACTCGCTGGGAGAAGTGTGCAAGAGCCTTGGGCAACCATTCCTTCTCTTTTTCAACAAAGTCTATTGGCAGGAGAAGAAGGACTTGTATGCCCAGTATGAGGCATTCTTTGCCGAGGGGGGAATGAAGGTATCCGGCCATCGGATTAAAAACAGCGTGAAGCTGCGCCGTGATGCAGACGGAGCCGCCGCGTATATGCGAAGCAGCGTCTGCTTCCCGATAAAGGAAATCAAGGCCACCGTGCCGGAAATCATTGAATTATTCGAGGAGGTGCTGGAGTATGCGGGAAGAAGAGATACTGGCTGAGATTATACCCTTCGTCATATTGGAGCCCATCGTGCTCCCCGAGCGTCTGAGCCGCAAAGAAGCGGAGAAAGATGACGAAGAAGACGCAAAACTGGATAATATCCTGCAAAACTTCCTCGTTGGTCAGGATAAGGCCAAAGAGAAGTTGAATGAAATAACTAAAACGCATAAGTGATGAAAGAAAGAGGAGTGAGATATGCGGCGTGTGGCATCCTGGGCCTTGCCGTGACTGTCTCGGCATCAGCACAGGATGCCATTTCGTTCTTGAACGAAGCGAATACGCAGATCCGTTCTGCGGGTTCAATCATTTACCAGGTAGTTATAGCGGTGCTCGCCATCGTGGCCATCGTGTCACTGATTACGGTGGGCATCAAGATGTACTCCGGCGACCAGGAGAGTGCCCAGAAGGCCCTCGGATGGTGCGGCGGTATGGTGTTCTGTATCATTGCTGCCCTCGTGCTCAAAAACTTCATCGGGCTATGAGGTGCAGGGTGTACAGAAATCTGGACCGGCCGTTCACGCTGCTCGGCATCAAGGGGCGATATATCCCCGTTGCCGGCATAGGACTGGTCGGCATTATCGTGACCGCGCTCATCATCGGAGGCCTGCTGGGCACTTTCGCCGGACTTGCATCGGCGGTGGCGCTCATCGTGGGCGGCTATCTTGCGCTGACGGAGATTCAGCAGAAGTTCGGGGAGAAAGCCCTTTCGCGCCGGATGGCGGGAATGCGGCTCCCCAGGTTTATTCTAGTGAGGAGTAAGGTATGGAGCAGATAGACATCAGAGACAATTTCCCCGTGATGAACGGCGGAGACGGGATTATCCTCAGCAAGCGCGGGGATATCTGCATGGGCTGGGAAGTGCTGCTTCCTCCGGCCTTCCGTTGCAATGAGGAGAAGTACGATTCCCTGATTGCGTCCCTGGGCGGCGCCATTGCGCTGCTGCCGGACTATACCATCATCCACAAGCAGGACATCTTTATGCGGAAGCGCTACTCTTCAGAGCGAGTGTCCGGCTTTCTTGAAAAGGCATACGAAGAGCATTTCGACGGCCGGGAGTACTTGGATCACCGCTGCTTCCTATGGCTTTCTTTCTCATCCAAAAAGAACGTCCGAGGCGGCTCCAGTGGCCTGCTGGGCCTTGCCGGAGCCGGACTGCCGTCGGCCGCCCAGATTGGGCGTATGGTGACGGCGGCCGAGCAATTCGGAGCCATGCTTTCCGGGAATAGCCTGCTTTCGCTGCGGCGATTGACCGAGGAGGATATCTTCGGCGGCGAACGTCCCGGTATCTTGCAGGACTACCTGAACTTTACTGATGGCGGCGCGGATGTTCTTTCAGACATCCAGGTATCTCCGGACAAGATCCGCGTTGGAGACAAAGAGATTGTCTGCCACCTGTTTGCGGACTTGGACCAGCTGCCCGGCGAGGTGGCTTCCTGCAAGCGAAACCGTGACCTTTCGACGGAGAATTCAGCCGTGATGCAGTCCTATCTGAACGACATCGGCCAGAGCCTGGACTGCGAGCACGTGGTGAACTGGTTCTGCGTGAAGGAACCGCTGAAAGACATCCACGGCAGCCTGGATTCCAAGCGCCGGCAGATGCAGAGTATGAGTGCCCGGAACGCGGAAAACCGCAAATATGCCGAGGAAATCAACGAGTATCTGGAGACGGCTGCGACCGAGCAGATGAGCACGGTACGCTGCCACCTGAACGTGTTTTCAACGGATGACAACCTGACCACAACGGCTATCTCCAAGCTGGGAGTTACGCCGGTGAGGGATACCGCAAATGCGCCTGCGCAGTTCTGGACCTCCATCCCCGGCAACGAGAGTGGACTTGCCTTCTCCGAGTATATGACGATGGAGATGCAGTCCTCGCTCTGCCTGAATCTGTATGACGGATTCGATACCGGCATTGCAGACGGCGTGCTCAAGATGAG
>JAGCUK010000059.1 GCA_017962925.1 Bacteroidales bacterium | reverse complement strand
TCGCCAAGCTGGAGCTCGCAGATGCCTGCATAGAGATAAACAGCCTTTCCGGCCTTGGAGCCGTAGCTGTCGATAATCTCAGTGAAGCCGAGCACATTGCCGTCGCCGTTGAGTGCAAGTTCATATTCTCCCTGGGCGAAGCTGGCCTCTGCGGGAAATGCCTGCTCCTGAGCCTCAGCGCACTTGGGCTGATAGATGTACTTCTGGTAGCCGAGGATGGCGAGCCAGATCACGACAATAGCTCCGAGCACTGCCCAGATAATATTCTTATACTTCTCGTAAAACTGTTCGAACTTGGAAACGGAGGTTTCTACCTGCTCCTGACGAACTTCTTCCTTGGTTTTGCTTTTAGTAGCCATATTGTTTGTTATTTAATTTCATTAAAGCCCGCAAATTTAGTAAAAATCAGTTTTATATACAATAGTTGCTACTGATGGGCGGGGCGCAGCAGGTCTAGCACGACCTTTACAGGGTTGAAGGTCTCGACGGGAACCTCGACGAACATGGTGTTCCAGCGGCTCATGGAGCCATTCCAGAGGCCCGGAAGCTCGAGTGCGCGCAATTCCCTGCCCTGGAAGCTCTTGGAGGAGATGAATCCTGCATCGGGGTCCACATATTCAGGGAGATTGAACTTGCGCCCCTTATAATCCTTGAGGCAGCAGACCAGATCCACGGGATTAAAGTGAGTGGCCGAATTCAGCGCAGCAACAGCCTGGGGATTGCCCTTGTCGATCTGCACGCTTTCAAGAATCTGGAGAGATGTGCTGCCGTCGGCTTCGCGGATGACGAAGGGGCCGCCGCCGGGTTCTCCGAGGTTCTTGACCATGCCGCAGACACGCACCGGGCGGTCGAGTTTGCCACGCACGAATTCCACGAGCTTGCCATCCGGCATTTCGGGGATTTCTACGCAGAGTTCATCGCGCAGGAAAGGAAGTATCTCCTTTTTCACCAGGCGCAGAGCCTCTTCAGCAGAAGCCTTGTCCAGAGCCTTCAGGAAGCCGAAAATGCGATCCCGGAGCTTGAGGGCGGAACCCATCAGCACCTTCTTATAACGGGCGGTTACAGGCAGGTACTTTTCCACTGCAACGTTGTCAATATTCTTGACGGAAACCAGCTCTTCTTCAACCTCATTCAAGTTGTAGATCAGTGCCCCGTGCCCGGCAGGACGGTAAAGCACCGTGCCGTCATCACAGAGGAAGGGCTCATTGTCCGGAGTGACGGCAATGGTGTCCGTTTCCTTAGACTGATAGGTAAAGCGGATGTTATACTTGACGCCGTAGCGTTTTTCAAACTTTTCCTTGACCTCCGCAAGCGCAGCCTCGAACAATTCCTGATGCTCGGGAGAGATGGTGACGGTGAGATTCACGGAGCCATCCGCATTGCGCATATATTCCTGACCTTCAACGAGATGCTCTGCCAGAGCGGTGCGCACTTCTTCCGCATAACGGTGGAATTTCAGCACCCCCTTGGGCTTGCTTCCATACCCCAGTCCCGGCTCTTTCAGCAGGACAGCGGCAGTATGGGTGCAGTCGGCATCGGACGCTGCTGAAGGATGCCCGAACAGATCCTCATCGTAGAAAGCGAACTTCTCTATATTCTCCGTCAGACGGCGGACGGCATCATTGGGCTGCTCCAGGCCGCCGAAAATATCCTTGAACATGCGCGAAGCGGCTCCGGAGGCAGGCACAAACTTTACCTTCCCATCCACCGAGGCTTTGCCTAGATACTCGATGCATTCATCCTCCTGGGCTGGCGTGAGAACGTTAATCCCCCTCCCCGGCGTGGCGGGAGCATCAATCTTCATCCAGGGAAATCCTTCGCGGAAATACTTAAGTTGCTGGTCGGTAGTCATATTAGTGTTATTGTGTTATAATCAAATGTAGAACTCTCGGCGGTAGCGGTATAGCTGGCGGAGCTCATCGAACTGGTCCGGATTCACCCGGAACATGAAATCATCGGTAAAGATGGGGTAATTGTACTGGAAGACGGATGTGATCTGCCCCTGATTCAAGCCGGTAAGATCCAGTTTCACCGCTTCCAACTCTTCAAGCTCGGTTGTGGGGAAGAATTCATACAAAGGCTCGATCTTGAAGAACCTTGCCACGGAACGGACGGCGGCGGCAGTAGCACGCTGCTTTCCCTGATAAGAATAACCTGCGATATGAGGCGTGGCTATGGTAGCCTTCTCTATCAGTTCCCTATCCACATCAGGCTCGTTGTTCCAGGTGTCGATGATAACCGGCCCCAGCCGGGAGAATGCGCGCTTCAAGGCATCATCATCCACGATCTCTCCCCTGGCAGTATTGATAAAGATGGCGCCGAACTTCATCTTGGCGAAGAAGTCATCGTTCACCATTTTCTGAGTCCCGGCATTCAGCGGCACGCTCAAAGAGACGATATCGGCGCTCTGCAGTAGCGTATCCAGCGAGACGAATTGCCCGGGGCCTTCGACTTCTGCCCGGGGAGGATCGCAAAGCAGCACCGTCATCCCCAGATGCCGCGCCATCTGCTCGATCCTGGAACCCACATTTCCGACACCGATAATCCCGAAAGTGGCACCCGTGAGAGGGATGCGCTCGCGGCTCGCGGCGCCGTACAAAGCGGAGAAAACATAGTTCATGACTCCACCCGCATTGCATCCGGCAGCATTCTGAACGAAGATTCCGTTCTCGTCGCAGAAGGAAAGATCGATATGGTCCATGCCTATAGCGGCGGTGGAGATTATCTTGACGGATGTGCCGGCTAGCAGGGCCTCGTTGCAACGGGTGCGGGTGCGGATAATCAGAGCATCAGCATCCATCAGATCCTCATGGGTAATCTCCGAACCCTCTTTATAAACTATTTCGGCATAGGGTTCGAACACTTTCCTGATAAACGGTATGGCCTGGTCTATGACAAATTTCATTTCAGTATAAGCTCTTTAACCGGGCCCTCCGTGGCCGAACCGATGAATAATTCATCCCCTTCTAGAGCAGCGTTCAACTTCTTCAGAAGAACATCCTTCTGCATGGACAACTGGCTGCAAATCACGGAAGATGAGAGAGTTATGTATAATTTTCCGTCCCGGAAGAAACGCTTGATTGTATAGGGGCCCGCGCCGGAGACGCTGTCCCATGCCGCGAAGATTCTATAGCTGTTATGGGTGCCGGAGGCTTTGCCTTCCAGAATCATCTCTTTCAGCACCTCCACCAGCGGCTGGGCATTCTTCCGGGCGATACGGCTACTCATTGCGAGTGAAAGCGCCCCCTTTCGCTTCGTAATATGTACGTTCAGAAGTGATGCCGTCCACTATTGCGCTGAGGCGGACCTTGTTGCTGTCGGTCAGGAAAATCTGCCCGAAATCGCTCCCCGCGACCATTTGGAGGAGGTTCTGCACCCGCCCCATATCGAGCTTGTCGAAAAGATCGTCCAGCAGAAGGATGGGGGCGAAGCCGCGGCGTTCCTTCATCAGGGAATACTGCGCGAATTTGAGCGCGACTAGGAAGGATTTCTGCTGGCCCTGGGAGCCGCAGCGGCGTATCGGGCGGCCGTTCATTTCGAAGAGGAAATCATCTCTCTGAATGCCAGCAGAGGTATATTTGAGGATGGTATCCTTCTCCCTTCGGGAACGGAGGATATCTGCCAGGCGGCCGGCGTCCAGGTCTGAACGATAGCTGATGGAAACCTCCTCCTTGCCACCGGAAATCTGCGAGTAGAACTCCTGCACCAGCGGGGAAAGATCCTCCGCCAGGCGCCGGCGCATCTCGCTGACGGGCAGCGCGCAGGTCTCCATCTGCTCATCCAAAATATCCAGGAGCTGATAATCGGGGCTGCCGTTCTTGAGGATGGCGTTCCGCTGCATCAGCAGGCGGGTATAGTTCTGCACGAAGTTGAGGTACTCGGCACTCATCTGCGAGAGCACTGCGTTGCAGAACTTGCGCCGCTCCTCGCCGGATTCACTAACCATCGCCACATCCGTGGGAGAAACCATCACCACCGGCAGCAGGCCGATGTGCTCTGCTAAGCGGGTGTAGGGCTTGTCATCCCTCTTAAGCTTCTTGCCGGAAGCATCTACCTGAATGCTGATGCGCGTGTCCGGCCCAGAAGGCATAGAATACAGTCCGGAGAGAGCGAAGCCCTGGCATCCGAAGCGGAAGTTGAAGCGGTCCGAGGTGGAAAAAGCGCTCTTGGTCATGGACAGATACCAGATAGCGTCGACGAGGTTGGTCTTGCCCTCGCCGTTGTTGCCCGAAATACAGTTGATGTTCGGGCAGAATTCAAGCTCCTGCAACTCTATGTTGCGGAAGTCCTGGACCACTATCTTCTTCAAATCCATACTACAAATATAAAAATAAAATGGCTATATTTGCAAGTTATTATTAAGGACATTCTCATCAATTATGAGCATACAACAGGAAAAAATCAAGGCGCTGGTCGAGCGTAGAGCCAAAGCCAGACTGGGTGGAGGCGAGAAGCGCATCGAGGCCCAGCACGAGAAGGGCAAACTCACCGCCAGGGAGCGTCTGGCCCTGCTTCTGGACGAGGGAAGTTTCGAGGAATTCGATATGTTCGTCCAGCATCGCTGCACGAATTTCGGCATGGAGAAATCCCATCCGGACGGCGATGGAGTGGTGACCGGTCAGGGCACCATCGCAGGCCGCCCGGTTTTCGTTTTCGCGCAGGATTTCACCGTCAGCGGAGGCTCTCTCAGCAAGACCATGAGCGAGAAGATCTGCAAGGTTATGGATATGGCCATGCGTTGCGGCGCCCCGGTAATCGGACTGAACGACTCCGGCGGAGCGCGCATCCAGGAGGGTATCGACGCCCTCGCAGGATACGGCGATATCTTCGAGCATAATATCCTCGCCAGCGGCGTGGTTCCCCAGATTTCGGGAATCTTCGGTCCTTGCGCCGGCGGAGCGGTTTACTCCCCTGCCCTCACCGACTTCACCCTGATGGTCAAGAACACCTCCTACATGTTCCTCACCGGCCCTGCAGTTGTGAAGAGCGTTACCGGGGAGGATGTGGACCAGGAGTCCCTCGGCGGAGCCAGTGTGCACGCTACCAAGAGCGGTGTAGCAGATTTCGCGGCCGAGAACGAGCAAGAAGGTATCGAGACCATCAAGCGCCTGATCAGCTATATTCCTCAGAATAACATGGAGACTGCTCCGGAGCGCCCTACGGCCGATCCTATCAACCGCATGAGCGACGTTCTCAATGAGATCATCCCGGACAATCCCAACAAAGCATACGACATGTACGATGTCATCCGCAGCATTGCCGATGACGGAGATTTCTTCGAGATTCACAAGGATTTCGCGAAGAATATAATCGTGGGATTCGCCCACTTTGGCGGCCGCAGCGTGGGCATCGTGGCAAACCAGCCTAAGGTGCTTGCAGGCGTGCTGGACATCAACGCATCCCGCAAGGCTGCACGTTTCGTGCGCTTCTGCGATGCTTTCAACATCCCCCTGGTCACCCTGGTGGATGTGCCCGGATTCCTTCCCGGCACTCAGCAGGAGTACGGCGCAGTCATCACTAACGGTGCGAAGCTTCTCTATGCTTATGGCGAGGCCACCGTTCCCAAGGTCACTGTCACCCTGCGCAAGGCCTATGGCGGAGCGCACATCGTGATGAGCTGCAAGCAGTTGCGTGGAGATATCAACTACGCCTGGCCTACCGCTCAGATTGCGGTGATGGGTGCCGACGGCGCAGTCAATGTGCTCTATGGCAAGGAGATCAAGGCAGAGACCGATCCCGCGAAGCAGGAAGAGGTCCGCGCCGAGAAGAAGGCCGAATACGAAGAGCTCTTCAACAATCCCTATCAGGCAGCCCAGAAGGGTTATATCGAGGATGTAATCGAACCTCGCAACACCCGCTTCCGCGTCATCCGCGCTCTGGAGAGCCTGCAGGGCAAGCGCCAGGAGATCCCGGCAAAGAAACACGACAATCTGCCGCTCTAAGCTATGATCAACCTTTTGAACATGACAGCGGGCGCGCAGCGCATGGCCGAGACCGATCCTCACGGTTGGACTCTGGCCCTGATTGCCGTCTCTACTGTTTTCATCGCGCTTGTGATCCTGTATTTCATTTACGGCACCATTGGCAAAGTAGCAAATTCGCGAGTGCCGGGCATGAAGCAGATCAAGAGGAGCCGCAAAAAAGGTTCTTCTCCCGATGCAGAAACCGCCGCAGCAATTGCAATGGCTCTCGAGGCCGAGAATGGCGGAGAGGTCAATGCCGCCATCGCTATGGCCCTGCACTTGTATTTCAATGATACGGTTCACGATATCGAACCGGGCATCATAACCATCGCTCCCCGCCAGACCGCTTGGAACGACAAAACCTTAACCTTCAGAAAAACCCCAAGAAAATGAGTCAGTATAAATTCAAGATAAACGGCAAGGACTTTGACGTCACCGTCAATGGCATTGAAGGCAACAACGCATCTGTTGTTGTGAATGGCGTTAATTATAATGTAGAAATTGAGCAGGGCGCGGAGTTGGAGTTTCCCTCTGAAGCCGCTGCCACCCTCGGCACGCTAAGAGGGAGGGGCCCAGCAACGCTGGGAGGGGTCTCGCGCAGCGAGACGGCTGAAGAGGGAAAACTCCAAGTAGCGCCCACCACAACTACCAATAATACTCCTTCTACTGGAGCAGGCAAGAAGATCGTCTCTCCCCTCCCGGGCGTCATCATCGACGTTTGCGTAAACGTGGGCGATGCAGTCAAGCGCGGGCAGAAGATCGCCGTCATCGAAGCAATGAAGATGGAAAACGACATTCTCGCAGAATGCGACGGAACCATCAGCGCCATCTACGTCAAGAGAACCGACTCCGTCCTTGAGGGAGCAGATATCGCCAGCATAGCATAAGCAATGGGCAATACGGTTATAGACAGCCTCCAGCAGTTCTGGCAGTTCACAGGATTTGCGAACGCGACCTGGCAGCATCTCGCGATGATCTGCATAGGCCTGCTGTTCATCTTCCTGGGCATCCGCAAACACTGGGAGCCGCTGTTGCTCGTGCCGATCGGCTTCGGCATGATCATAGGCAACATCCCCCTCTTCTTCGATCCCGCGACCGGCGAAGGCCTGCGCATCGGAGTCTATGAAGAGGGATCGGTGCTGAACATACTATATCAGGGAGTGCGGCAGGGATGGTATCCCCCGCTGATCTTCCTTGGAATCGGTGCAATGACGGATTTCAGCGCTCTCATCTCCCAGCCTCGG
>JAGCUK010000058.1 GCA_017962925.1 Bacteroidales bacterium | reverse complement strand
GTCTGGCTCACGATTGCGGTGTTGATACCCACAAGTTCTCCGGCCTTGTTGACAAGTGCACCACCGGAGTTTCCGGTGTTGACGGCGGCATCTGTCTGGATGAAGGATTCAATCCTGAATTCTCCGGTGGTGTTGGGCATGTAACGGCCCTTCTCACTCACGATACCGGCGGTGATGGTGCCGCGGAGCTACTCTCCCAGAGGGGATCCAATGGCCAGCACCCACTCTCCGAGGCGGAGCTTATCGGAATCTCCGATAGGCACGATAGGCAGGCCATCGGCGTCGATCTTGATAAGAGCGACGTCAGTGGCGGGATCGGTGCCGACGACAGTAGCCTCGAAGGTCTTGTTGTTATTGAGGGTGACTTCGATCTTGTTCGCACCCTGCACCACATGGTTATTGGTAACGATGTATCCATCCTGACGGATGATTACGCCGGAGCCGCTCCCCTGCTGCTCACGCTCCTGAGGGATCTGGTCCCCGAAGAAGAAACGGAAGAACGGGTCGATGTTATACTGCTGGTTGGTCTTTATGGTAACCTTCACGAACACCACCGCGTCCACTGCGGACTCAGCTGCATAGGTAAAGTCCGGATAGTTGTCTTGTGACAGATTGACAGTGCGGTAGGCGGAACCGTCGATGGAATAAGTAGTCTGCTCTTTGACCTGGTCAGATTCAGGCTGATTGGCTTTCACGATGCCGAAAGCGGTCAGGCCGCTTAGAAGTACGGATGCGATTACAGTAATCATATTCTTGTTCATATCTTTTGTTTTTATTGTCATTTGCCGCGGACTTAAAAAATCAAAAGATATGCCAAAATTCTCGTATTATTATTATATTTGTAGTCCCCCGCGCGTGGGGGCACAATTAATAGATAAAAGAAGATATATGGAATTCAACGTTTCAAGTGCAGAACTGCTCAAAGCCCTGGTGGATGTATCCAAAGCCATCCCCGCCAAGACTACATTGACCATCCTCGAGAACTTCCTCTTTGTTGTTAAAGACGGCAAGCTCGAGATTACCGCTTCCGACCAGGAACTCACCCTCCGCACCGCAGTGCCGGTGGAAAATGTGAAGGAAGAAGGCAGCATTTGCGTGCCTGCAAGGCAGATGATCGATCTTTTCAAGGCCCTCCCGGATCAGCCCGTGAACATCCGCACCACCTCAGATTCCTCCTTCGAGTGCATCTGGAGCAACGGTAATTCCGCTCTTCCGTTCTTCCCCGCCGAGGACTTCCCGGCCATCAAGGGCACCGGCGCAGACGCCGTCACCATCTCCGTTCCCGCAGCGAACCTGGTGGATGGCATCAGCAGCACCATCTACGCTACCGCAGATGACGAGATGCGCCCTGCGATGAATGGTATCTTCTTCGATATCGCCCCTGAATCCACCACGCTGGTGGCATCTGACTCCCACAAGCTCATTTGCTACACCACCGACGGAGTTCAGGCAGATGCCGCCGCATCCTTCATCCTCCACAAAAAGCCCGCAGCAGTGCTGAAGGCCATCGTGGACAGGGAAGGAGGAGATGTCTCCATCAGCTTCGACAACGCCACCGCAGTCTTCACCTTCGGCGAGACTCTGATGGTCAGTCGTCTCGTGGTGGGCAAATATCCTCGCTATCGCGATGTCATCCCTCAGAACAACGCCAACGTGCTCCGCATCGACCGCGCACAGCTCCTGAACACCGTGCGCCGTGTGGCAGTCTGCGCCAACAAGGCATCCAACCATATCAAGTTCGACCTCAAGCCCGGCCAGCTGGAAATCACCGCTCAGGACCTCGGTTTCGCCACCGAAGCCTACGAGAAGCTGGACTGCGACTATAGCGGCACCGACCTTACCATCGGCTTCAAGTCTTCCTTCCTCATCGAGATCCTCAGCAACATGAGCTGCGAGACCGTGGTGATCAAGTTCGCCGATGCACGCAGGGCCGCACTCATAGTTCCCTCCGAGGAGGAGGCCGAAAGCGAAAAGGTCTGCGGCATCCTGATGCCGATTATGGTTTCCTAAACGCAATCTGTTATGGATCTGAATCTTACGAGGCCTCTGCTTTTCTTCGATATTGAAAGTACGGGGCTTAGCATTCCGACGGACTCTATTATAGAACTGAGTTTCGTGAAGGCCTTCCCCGGGAGGCCCGAGCCGGAAATCAAGACCTGGAAGATCAAGCCTTGGGACTACGAGAACAATCGACAGCGTCATATCAGCCCCGAAGCCTCTGCGGTGAACGGAGTGACGGACGATATGCTCAAAGATTGCCCCCTGTTCATCAAGGTTGCCGGAGAGATTGCCGATTGGCTGAAGGACAGCGATCTGGCAGGATTCAATTCCGCCAAGTTCGACCTGCCCATGCTGGCAGAGGAGTTCGAGCGCGCGAAGCAGTACTGCCGCTCGCGTCTGGCTGCCGTTTCCGTGCCCGCTGCCAATAAGGCAGAGGCACAGGCGCTGCTGGAAAAGATAGAGGGGGTGGATCTGCATTCGCCGCTTATGGTAGATGTGCAAAACATCTATCATTCCATGGAGCCAAGGAATCTGCGCGCCGCCTACAGATTCTACTGCGGAGGCGAGGATTTCGAGAACGCCCATGCCGCCGAGGCCGATACACTGGCGACGTTCGAGGTGCTGAAGGCCCAGCTGGACCGCTATAAAGAGCCAGACAAGTACCGCGAGCAGGTGCTGAAGAACGATGTGCAGTCGCTTGCGGCATTCGTTGGAAGGAAGTATGTGGATTTCTCCGGACATCTGATCAAAGGGGATGATGGCGAGATTTATATCAACTTCGGCAAGCACAAGGGCCGCACCGCAAGGGATGTCTGGAAGACTGAGGCATCCTATTTCAAATGGGTCCAGGACGGTTCGTTCACGCTGGACACCAAAGCCCAGTTCGCAAAGCTGGAGAAGCAGTTCAAGGCGGAAAGGAACGAGGCGCAGAAGCGTCCGGCCACTGCCGACGAGCTACAGGGCCTGAAGGATAAATTTAATGGAAAACTTTTCTGATTAGTTAGTATTTATCAGTCGTGAGACTCATACCGATTTATACCTGGAACAAGGGTATTCGAAATTTTGACATTCGCAGCCGGAGGTTCGGCAAACAGCCCTGGGCACAGGGCGTGATTCTTCTGGCGTGCGTTCTGATAGCGATGCTGCTGGCGAATCTGCCGGCAACGAAGCATCTCTATCACAGCTTCCTGCATACCACTTTCACCCTACATATGGCCAGCCCGGACGGATCCATCAACCTGTTCTTCCCCCGGGACCTGACAGTTGAAAAACTCATCAACGATGTGTTGATGATGGTTTTCTTCTTCACGGTGGGGCTGGAGATTCGGCGCGAGGTGGCCTACGGGGAGTTATCTTCCCCGCGCAAGGCATTGCTGCCGGTGATTGCCGCTTTCGGCGGCGTGGTTGTGCCCGCGTTGATCTACACTCTGGTGAATCATGGCACCGTGGCAGCGTCCGGCTGGGGCATTCCTACCGCGACCGATATCGCTTTTGCGGTGTGCATTCTTTCGGTGCTTGGGGACAGGGTTCCGATTTCACTGAAGGTGTTTTTGACAGCCCTGGCTATCGCGGATGACTTGATAGCGATTCTGGTGGTGGCCATTTTCTACGGCGGTTCGTTGAATTTCTGGCTGCTGGGAGTGGCTGCCGCAGTTATTTTGTTCGTGCATGTGCTGAAGCAGCTGGGAGAGAAGTCTTTGTTCCCTTATCTACTGCTGGCATTCGTGGTCTGGGTGCTGTTCTATTATTCAGGCATCCACGCGACTATGTCCGGCGTAGTGATGGCGTTCCTGATTCCCAATAAGCCGCGGTACAACAAGTCTCAATTCGAACATAAGTGGGCGAAGTATTCCCAGCGTTTCGCGGAGTTTGCGGATGTGCCTTCGAATGCGTTCCCGAACGGACCGCAGAGGCATTGCCTGAAGAAGCTGCGCAGGATTGCGAAGGGTTCGATGGATATGACTTATCGCCTGGAAGTGGCACTTTCGCCCTGGGTGAATTTCCTGATCATGCCCGTGTTTGCTTTGGCGAATGCCGGGGTGGAGATTACGGACATCAGCTACTTCAATGTGTTCAACTACGATGCGGCTCTTGGCAGTGTGAGTATGGGTGTTTTCCTCGGATTGCTGCTTGGAAAGCCGCTGGGTATCACCTTATTCAGCTGGCTGGCAATCAAGTCCAAGGTCGGCGAAATGCCTTCCGGGGCGAGCTGGATGATGTTTTTCGCAGTTGCCTGCCTGGGTGGTATCGGATTTACCATGTCGATCTTCGTGGATACGTTGTCGTTCAGCGGATATGACCATATGACCATGACGGCTCTCCGGGATGCCGGCAAGATTGCGGTGTTGCTGGGTTCGTTATGTGCGGGTTTGCTCGGGTCGGTGTTGGTAACCTTGGTTGACAAACGAAAATAATTACTATATTTGCAGTCCCGTTTCGGCGGGAACCGTTCCAAGTGAACGGCATGCCACTTTAGCTCAGCGGTAGAGCAGCGCATTCGTAACGCGCAGGTCGGGAGTTCAAATCTGCCAAGTGGCTCGAAGGGAGGCTTAGCCTCCCTTTTTCGCCACTTGGCAGATACCTGTTATTTATTAGGGGCGCTGCCCCTAGGGATACCCCGCGGCTGTACCCCAGCAATCAAAGATTGCCGTGGGCCCTATGCTCGGCTTTAGTCCTTCGGACCGGCCTCCGCCGTTCGCGCTGGTGCGCTCATTTTAAGAGGGTGAGAGTAGCGAGATGGCGGTTGGCGGGGGTGACGGCGTCGGTGCGAACTTCGGCAGTAGCGTAAAGATGAAGTTCTGCGGCCTTCAAGCGCATTGCAAGAATCACCTGACCAAGATTGATGAGGTGGCGGCGAGGAGAGCATGGGCCGAGGATGCGGATGACGGACGCGGCCTCATCCACTTCAAAGCGAAAGTCAGCGGCTTCCGGCAAGTGTTTCGCTGCTCGCACCACAGCCTCCAGTTGCGCCGGCATTACGGCGGCAGCCTTATCAGCCGCAGGTGCAGCCTCCTCTTCGGACGCCACTATCTCCAGCAAACCCTCCAGCGAAGTCCCCTGGCGGCGAACCACCTTCGCCCCCTGGCGAAACTCCTCCATTTTATTCTCGATATAATTGTCTGCCATCTGGTGACTAAATTATTGTCTATCAATGTTTTACTGAAAACAAATCGTCCAATTCAGCCGATTTGTTTTAAGGAAGTTGCTGAGTGTCAGCAACTTGGCCTCCAGCCCCTGCAGCTGCCTCCGCGCAGCGAATGCCATCGATTGCCGAAGAAACGATGCCGCCAGAATACCCGGCACCCTCACCACAAGGGTAGATCCCCGGCATGGACACATACTCCAGGGTCTCGGGGTCCCTGGGAATGCGCACGGGCGAGGATGTGCGGGACTCGACTCCCAGCAGCAACGCCGCATTAGTATAATAATTGCGAATCTTCACACGCGGGAACACCTTCCGCAGACGATCCGACACAAACGGCGGCAACAACTCATGCAAAGGCGCAGAAATCACACCCGGATGATACGAAGTCTCCGGCATCTTCTTACTCAAACGCCCCACCACGAAATCTTCCATTCGTTGAGCAGGCGCAGCCATATAATTAGAAGGATTGAACGCCGCGCAATACTCGAACATCTTCCTCTCCACCGAACGCTGCCAATCCATCAGACGGAAAGCATCCGTGCCGGGCACATCCTCCGGCTCCACCTGAACCACCACGCCGGCGTTGGCGAACTTACCGCTGCGGGCAGAATTGCTCATCCCGTTCAGAACGACCGTCCCAGGCTCGGTAGAGGATGGAACCAGAATGCCGCCGGGGCACATGCAGAACGAGAAAACGCCGCGGCCATCCTGCTGCTCCACAAAGGAATACTCAGCCGCCGGCACTCCGGGTTTCCATGCGCCATGATACTGCGCCCAGTTAATCTTCTCCTGAGGATGCTCCACGCGCACGCCAAGCGCAAATCCCTTGGCCTCCAGAGCACCGCCGGCACCCGAGAGCATCTCATATATATCGCGGGCAGAATGGCCTGTCGCCAGAATCACGGCACGGCCGGAATAGACGGCCCCATCCGCGCAGCGCACGGAAAACGCCCCCTTCGAACCCTCCACCGCAACTACCTTGGAATCAAAGTGATACTCTCCCCCATGCTCCAGCACGCACTTGCGGATGTTCTCCACCACCACCGGCAATTTGTCGGAACCGATATGCGGATGCGCGTCTATCAGAATATCCTTCGACGCCCCGAAGTTCACCAACTGCTGCAGCACCTCGCGGATATCCCCGCGCTTGGAAGAACGCGTGTAAAGCTTGCCGTCGGAAAACGCCCCGGCACCGCCCTCGCCATAGCAATAGTTGGATTCAGGATTCACCACGCCGGTTTGGGACAGCCGCGCCATGTCGAACTTCCGCGCATGCACATCCTTGCCACGCTCCAGCACGATAGGCTTCAGCCCTAGCGTCAGAAGCTTCAGCGAAGCGAACATCCCCGCAGGGCCTGCGCCCACTACCACTACCGGTTCGGCAGAGGCAACGTTCTGATATTCAGGCAATTCATATGGCTGATACTCCCCCGGCTCATAGGCTTCGTAGCGATAGCGCCAGACCGGCTCCTTGCGGGCATCCACCGAGCGCTTCACCAGCACCCACTGCTGTCCGCCCGCCTTCGCCTCAATCTCCTTAAGACGAGGCTCACGGGTCAAAGGGCAGGTAATCTCGAACTCTCTCATATCACTCCACTCCCTATCATTTCGCCATCAGCGGCATACCAGACAGCGAACTGGCCGGGGGTAATGCCACGCTGGGCGTTGTCAAACAAGATGTAAAGGCCGTCTTCGCGGCGTAGAAGTGTCGCCTCCTGCAGAGGCTGGCGATAGCGGATGCGCACGCGATACCGGCGCGTCTCCCCCACTGCCATCTCGAGGTCCGGGCGGATCCAATGGAGTTCTTCCGGCGCCACCCGCAGACACAGCCGCGAGAGCCCGGGATGCGTATGCCCCTCCCCTACATATATTATATTACGCGCGATGTCCGTGGCGATCACGAAGATGGAGTCCTTGTGCCCGCCGATGTTCAGGCCTTTCCGCTGGCCGATGGTATAGAACTGAGCGCCCTCGTGGCGTCCTGCCATCACTCCGAAGGGATTCTCCTTCCAGCGCGTCTTTTTGATATGCTTTTTGCCGGAGCGATAGGTCTCGGTTTCGAAGTGGATGGCTTCGTACGAGAGCGGCGTTGCCAGGGTGCGAAGGTCCTCATCGCTGCAGGCCTCGACCTTGGCGGCATCGAACGGATGTGCATCCTCCACCGGCGTGGCCTTATCTTCCGAGATATAATGAGAAATCATGGGCAGAGGGCCCTCGAAGCCGTCTTTCAGGAGGGATGCAACAATCTCGCGCTGGCGCTGATAAAGGGGGTCCGCATCGTAGAACGCAGGGTAAACCTCCACCACATCGCCCTCCGCCGGCTGCAGTTTCTGCTGGAGAAAAGTGGGCAGATCCACCTTTCCCACGAAGCAGATGCCTTGCGAATCTTTCTTATCGGCGGATGGAAGATCAGCCTCCTTGGCGATGGCACGAACCTCGCTCTTGAGCATACCGCCGATGGGGAACATCGCCTGAGCAAGCTGCTCTTGGCTCAACTGGCATAGGAAATAGCTCTGGTCCTTGCCGGGATCCACGCCTTCGTAGATATGGTAGATGGGGTGGGCCTTCGGACGGGCAATGCCCGTACTGGCGGCCCCTTGAGGGCCACAGACGGGCCCTTTGCCCGTCGCGGCTGGCTCCAGGCGGCAATAATGGCCGGTGGCGACCATATCCGCCCCCATCTTCTTAGCTACACGCAGGAAGGCGTCGAACTTTATCTCGCGATTGCAGAGCACATCCGGATTGGGCGTGCGGCCCTTGGAATACTCGTCGAACATGTAATCTACCACGCGCTGGCGGTATTCCTTGCTGAGATCCACGAAATAGAACGGGATGCCAAGCTTGCGCGCGGTCATCTCCGCCACGAACTTATCCTCCTCCCACTCACAGTCCCCGTGAAGAGTGGCATCCGCATCGTGCCAGTTCTGCATGAACATGGCAAAAACGTCGTAGCCCTGCTGCTTCAGCAACAGCGCTGCAACCCCGGAATCCACTCCTCCAGAAAGACCTACGCAAACTTTCATTATGTGCAAAGATACGGTTTTTAGTTAGAGTTTCCAGCGGAAATTACTATATTTGGGCCATGAAGGGAATTATCCGAAAAGCAGAGCCCAGAGATCTGGCGGCGGTAAACCACCTTCTGGAGCAAATTTTGGCAGTCCATCACGAAGGACGGCCAGACCTCTTCCGGGCAGTTGGAAAGAAGTATACCAACGAAGAATTGCTGATAATTTTTGCCAATCCACACACGCCGGTATTTGTTTACGAGGAATTCGGGAAAGTGCTGGGATATGTGTTCTGTGTGGCTGAGTGCTTGAATAGCGGCAGCCTGCAACCCCTTAAGACCCTGTATATCGACGACATGTGCGTAGAGGCTTCTGCGCGCCGCCGGCACATCGGCAAGGCACTCTTCGAGTATGCCAGAGAATACGCCGTAGTCAAAGGCTTCTACAACATCACTCTCCGCGTTTGGGAATGCAACCCCGAGGCCAAAGCTTTCTACGAGTCCCTCGGGCTTAAGCCCCAGTTTACCATGATGGAGATGATCTGCGAGTAAGTTTATGAAGAAACTTCTTTTTTTCTTGTTTGTGGTGTTGCTGCCCCTTGCTGTCGCCTGCAATAAAACAGATGATGAGGAGGAGATGGATGGTGCCACAATATATGACTTGGCAGGCACCTATCAATGCACGGTATACAAACTTGATGGGGAAGATCAACCTCACGATGGTCTGTATATAACCTTTAAGGACAAGACTTATACAAGCAATATTCCGTTTATAGGTAGCAGCGGCACGTACAATATTGTCACCGATCGACTTTATTTATATTATAGATCAGGGGAATTTTATATACCCATTAAACTCTCTGAGCGTGAGCCCATGTCCCCTTACAGATACCTCACGATGGAATGGGCCGGCAGCACCGAAGATAGAAAATACCTCCAAATGATTTTTTTCTTGGTGAAATAACCCCCCACCTTGCAAGAAAATGGGGAAAAACACGACAGGTCATACAACACAAAAGGGTTTTCTGAGGTAAAACGGAAACATTTCCGTTTAGGTTAATCATAAAAAAAATCTTATCATACTATTGAAACTTAAAAAAGATCAGCAGAAACAGCAATAATTGTATATGTTTCACCACTTTTCTTGGAATTCTGTCATTGATTCCAGATATTGCTAGCAGACCGCCCATTCTAATATTTAGAATTTGGTTTTGGAATTTAGAATTATTTGATTACTTTTGTAACTGTGAGTGAAATGAGAATTATTGCTAAGAAGACTCTGGTCGCCTTTTATAGGGAGCACCAGGATGCGGAGGTGGCTTTAAAAGAATGGTATGCAAAAGCCGAGGATGCAGATTGGAACAATTTTGCACAGGTTAAACAAACGTTCAATTCTGCAGATAGCGTTGGAAATAACCGTGTCGTTTTCAACATCAAAGGGAATCGCTACCGCTTAGTTACTTTGGTCTTGTTTCACATTAAGATGGTGTATATCCGATTTATCGGGACTCATAAAGAGTACGATGAAATAAAAGATATCAAGAACATATGACACAGATTGAAACAGAAGTTCAGTATCGGTGTGCAATGCAGCGCATCGAGGAGTTACTTCGCGTTGTCAACGAGAATACTCCGCAGGATGATATCAACAGTGTTGAGCTAGTGTTACTGTCGAATCTTGTTGCAGATTACGAAGATATTCACTACCCCGTATCCAAACCCACTCTTGTTGAAGTTCTTAAACTAAGGATGTTCGAGCTCGGCCTTTCGCAGCGAGAAGTAGCCGCCAAACTAGAGATCAGCCCTTCAAAGATCAGCGAAATCATTTCCGGAAAATGCGAGCCCACTTTGAAACAGGCCAAGAAAATGGTAGATGTTCTGGATATTAGCCCGAACATAATACTCGGATAAAAACTATCGCCGACCCTTGGGCCGGCGATAATAATAATAAACGTCTAGTAAAAACTCCTATGCTAATAGTTCTGGAACGTTTGCCAGGTGCTATTGGCCTCCACTGTCTCCTCTATCTCATCCGGGAGATTAGCAAAAAGATCGAAGCCTGTGCGTTCCTCAATAGAATTCACATTATACAAAATAGATAAGTAAAATACTTGCATATAACTATTTAGTTCGATACCTTTGTAGAAATAGAAGCAACTAATTATTGAAATATGTCAAGCAATAATTATCCATCTCGCAGCGCCTATGTTGCGCCGGAGTGTGAGGCCCTTGAACTTCGTTTCGAGGGAATTGTTTGTACTAGTACTAGTATAGGTCAAAACCAGGATGTGAGTGAATCTCAAACTTTTAGTGGTTTTGGGGATTGGGAGTAATTATTAATCTTTGGTAGTATGAAAGAATTTTTTAAAATTGCGGTGATTGCTATAGCAGCTATAGCATCATTTTCTTGCGCCAAGGAAATCACTCCTGAAATTGAGGACGAGACAGAAGAAGTTGTTGTGAAGGAGGGCTTTAAGCTTCATGCTGAGGTTGATTCAGAACTTACAAAGACCGTTCTATCAGGGACATCTATTTTGTGGGGTGAGACGGATGCTGTAAAAGCTTTTGGCGATAATGTCTACACATCAACAAGCATAGAACGAACTAATGGTAATAAGACGGCCGAGTTTACATTTGGCCCCCTTGAAGATGGTGATGATGTTCTTTTTGCATTATATCCTGCTATAAATGCTGGAGGAACTGACTATGATAATATGGAAATCACTATTCCGGCTGAGCAAGTTGCTACTGTAGATTCTTTTGACCCTGCTGCTATGGCTGCTATTGGAAAAATAGATGGTGACTACAAAATAGCATTTAAGAATATCGGTGCTCTTCTTAGTATTGTAATCAATAATGATGATATCGCATCCGTTGAACTCTCAGCTACAGAAGAAAGCGGAGCGTCTATGACTGGCACAGCTGCAGTTGAGATGGATGGGGCCGGTGACATTACTACTGTTACAGACGGATCATCAACTCGAGTAAAACTCAAAGGTGGTTTGAATAATGGGGAAACATATTATTTCGTTATTTACCCTGGTACATATTCAAATCTGCGTATTGTGGTTACTGATACCGATGGTGCTATAGCCGTTTATCGTAATAAAACACAATTTACCGTAGAACGTAATGAGAATTGGAAGATTGCAGAATTGACAATACCTGATGGGAAGTGGGAGCCTGCTGAAGTTGAAGTTCAAGCATTCTATGAATCATTTGATGCTTGCAACGGAACGGGCGCTAATGATGGTTTATGGAGTGGTTCTATTGCTAATACTTCATGGAATCCTGCCTTGTTAGATAATGCTGGCTGGGCATCACCGGGAGGTGTTCGCATGGCAAATAAGTGCGTAAGAATTGGAGGCGGGTCCATTACAACACCTCATCTTGGGATTACTGAAGCCTCGGTTGGTCTTTCCTTTAAAGCAGCAGCATGGGATGGAGCAGAAGAAATGACAACCATGAGGGTTACTGTTGAAGGCCAAGGTAAAATTAAAATTGGAGAGACAGAATACACCGATTATGATTTTTCAATTGTTAAAGGAAGTTGGAGTACCCTATCAGCAAAAGTAATAGGTGCAAATACTGATACAAGACTAACTTTTGAGAGTCAGGGCTCGAAGAACAGGTTTTTCCTTGATGAGGTTAAGTTATTTACGGTAACCGCTAGAGATGATACCCCCATTCACTACACGGTAACTTATGACGCTAATACAGGTGCCGGAGAAGTTCCCTCTGATGCTACTGATTACAATGACCAGACCAATTTTATCGTTACTGTGGCAGATCGGGGAGAACTTACGAAGACTGGACATTCTTTCAATGGTTGGAATACCGCTGCTGACGGTTCTGGTACAGCATACACGGAAGGTGATACTTTTGTGATTAATAATAATATAACTCTTTACGCACAGTGGACTCCTATTGTGTATGCAATTACTAAAATGTAAATGCTCATTGTAATTATACGGTAAAGGCAGGTGGTGTTGAGGTAAGCACAGCCACTTATGGAACCAGCCTTTCTCTGGAAGCGGATACTCCTGATGCAGGTTACTCCTTTAATAAGTTCCATATTGACTATACGAAAGAGAATGGAACACCGGGTGAGAGTAACTTCACCGTTAACCCGAAGCCTTACTTTAATACTCGATGAAGTTTATGCTGTAGTATGGAAAGTCGGTTCTACTACCTATCAGTCTGATGTTGTTGCTTCTGGTAATGACTTAACCCTACCTACACCTCCTAATCCTGAAGCAGTGGGTTATCCTGGTTATTATTTTATAGGTTGGACAGCAGCACCGAAGATAGAAAATACCTCCAAATGATTTTTTTCTTGGTGAAATAGCCCCCCACCTTGCAAGAAAATGGGGAAAAACACGACAGGTCACATAGCAAGATTTCCCTTATGGATAACAATAATCGCCGCCCCTAAGGTCGGCGATTACTGTAATGATGATTCTGAACTAGAAGTTCTGGACCGTTTGGCAGGTGCTATTGGCCTCCACTGTCTCCTCTATCTCATCC
>JAGCUK010000057.1 GCA_017962925.1 Bacteroidales bacterium | reverse complement strand
GGCCACGACCGATGTGGTCACGTCGCCCCTGTTGATGCAGCCCTTGGTAGAGACCACATCTCCACCGACGGTGGAGTTCGAATCCATATAACCGGCTATTCCGCCTATGATGAGATTGTTTCCGGTCGCGCTGGTTCCGCTGACGGTCAGGTTGGCATTGTTGGTAACCTTGTTGAGTGTGACGGTCAAGCCATAGCCTAGGATGCCGCCGACACGCACCTTTCCGCTGCTGTTGCCGTTGAAAGTCACCTGACTCCCCTCACTACCAAAGGTAAGCTTGGAGATGGTGATTCCGCGGGCGTATCCGATCAAGCCAGCATGCGGATACTTGGTCACGTCTACGGTCCAGTTGACATTCTTCAGGGTCTTGCCATTGCCGTCGATGCTGTAGGTCAGCGGCGCGGCTTCCGATCCTGCCGGAATCCATTCCTTGATGGAAGAGCAGTCAATGTCGTTGAGAATCTTGACTACGCCGTCGACCAGGTAGGGAGTAATGGATCCCTCCCCACGGGTTGCCTTGGCAAAGCCGAGGAGGTCTTCTGCCGTGGAGATACCGCGGGCACCCCCTCCTCCACCAGCCTCGGCGGCGGCCTGTTTCACACTGACCTCCACGCTCTCTTTCCCAAGGTTCGATACCGTCAGAACACCCGTACGCTCCGAAGTGGTCTTGTTCTCCTCAACGTTAATCATCAGTTGCGATGCCGTAGGGCCTCCCTTACCGGACGCAGTGACAATCTTGAGCCAGCTCGCGGAACTGCGGGCCAGCCAGTCGGTCGACGAGGTAACCGAAAAACTTTTTTGCTCTCCGAGCGCCAGGGCCTCGGCGGAGTTGGGCGACACTACAAGTGGCACATCTCCGCCGTTGTCCACCGGCTGCTTCTCACCGCAGGCACATAGGAACAGTGCCAGGATGGTAGAGAATAACATTTTTTTCTTGATAGTCATATTACTATTGACTCAGCCCGTCATCCCAGCCCGGATTCTGCGTCAGGGCATACTCTGTAAGGGTACGCTGATCTGCAGGGATGGGCCAGAGATAATCGCGGCCTTCATTCCAAACATAATCTTCCGCCGCCCAGTAGGTCAGATAGCCGGAGGTCCCGTTGCTGAGGGTGAATCCGCTACCCAACTGAATCTGGTTGGTAGAAGGAGCCTTGGTGCTGCCTTTGGCACCAGTATAAACATAGAGATCTGCCTTGCCGTCCTGATCCAGGTCGATATCGGTACCCACCTGGTCGGCAGCAATGTAGATACCCTGGAAACCGCCCGTAGCCTTTGGAGTCAGCAGTGCGCCTTCTCCCCAGCGGAGCATATCCCACTGGCGGAAGCCTTCGCAGAAGAGTTCCACTGCGCGTTCGCGGCGAACCTCAAGGATGGCGGCCTTCTGGGCACCTTTGGCGTGAGGATAATAGCTCTCCATCAAGGCATCTGCAGTTGCAGGCACGGCCGTAATTCCGGGCATGCCGACGCGGGTGCGGATCACATTGACAGTCTTGGCAAGATCTTCAGTTGTCAACTCACCGAGTTCGGCCTTGGCTTCCGCATAGTTCAGCAGAACCTCCGGATAGCGGAGCAGCGGATAGTCGGTCGTGGAGGTGGTAGCGCCTTCGTGATTGGTATCGGAGATGAACTTGATGATACGGAATCCGTTGAAGGTCCTTTCCCAAGAAAGTTGCTCGGTCTTATGGAGTTTCGTGGTCTCGTCGACATCCGCCATCAGATAGCCGGGACCCTGGATGGTCTGGGCCAGACGGGGATCGCGATTCTGGAAGGTGTCATAGTAGCTGAGCGTCTGCCAGCCGGTGCGCTCCTGGATGGGAGTTCCATCAGCCTGGAGATAGTGGTTAACCTGCCTTAGGCTGGCGCTGCGGTGCTGGTTCTTGAAGTCGAACTGCAAGCCGTGGCGGACCTTCAGATCCACGTTGTAGCGGCGTGCGAAGATGGTCTCGTCCGTCTCAGCATCCTCGAGGATGAAATACTCACGGTAGGATGCATCCGTCGGAGCATCTGCCAGTTTCATGGTATTGCCGGTGTAGAGTTTGCGGGTGCCGACGATCTTGCCCGCGGCATCTGCCGCCTGGCGGAGGAAGTAATCGGAGGAGATGACTACGCCATCTACCGTCTCGGTATCGTTCGGCACGAAAGCGGTCCCTGCGTGGTACTTACGGAAGGTTCCCTCGAAAAGGGCTGCGCGGGACTTGAGTGCGAGTGCGGCGTCTTTCGACACGTGATACACGGCATCAGAAGACCAGCGGGCCGGGAGCATTTCGTAGGCCTTGTCCAGATCCTGGAGGACCTTGAACATCACGTAGCCGCGGGAATCGCGGGGTTTGTTCAGATCCTGGGTGTCTCCTGAACCGATCACATGGTCGTACCAGGGAATGTCGCCGTACTGGCGGACTTTCTCGAAGTAGAACCACGCACGGAAGAAATAGCAGACGCCATCGAAACGGGCCTTAACTGCCGCGTCGGAGCACTTGTTGTTCTCCAGCATGTAGTTTATATTCCTGAGGGGCTTCCAGGTGTCTGCACTCCAGGATTTGGAAGAAGGAGTCCGGGTTCCCTTCTGCAGGGCACTCAGCGATGAAGATGAGCCATTGTCATCTGCGTTGAGTTCCACCAGGTCGCCGGGATCCGGAAGAATATCACTATAGAACTTATTGGCCCAAAGGTCAAGTTCACGCTCGGAAGAGAAGTACGTATCCGGCGAGAGACTGGTTTCAGGCGACTTTGTCAGGAAGTCCTCGCATGAGGAAAACGCCATTGAGGCGGCCAGGAGGACAAACGGTATGATAATCTTTTTCATAGGCATCAGAATGTAACGTCAATACCAACAGAGAAAGTCTTGGAATACGGATAGATGCAGTCCTCGCTGACGGAGGATGTTGCAATTTCCGGGTCGATGTACCTGGTGGCCTTCTTCATGGGAGAGTAGTACCAGAGGTTTTCGCCCGAGAAGTAGATGCGCGCCTTCTCAATAACCTTGGTCTTGAGAGGAAGGGTATAACCGACAGTCAGGTTCTTCAGGCGCAGATAAGCAGCGTTCTGGAGATAGAAGTCGGAGGTAACGATATTGGAAGAGTTGGCGATACGGCCTCGCTGGCGGGGATAGACGATATTGCTGTTGTCTGCACCGGGTTCGGCCGACCAGCATTTACCGGCAAAGTCCGTAGGAAGGAAGGTCGGACGTTGATAGGAATAAGGGCCCCAGAAATAGATGCAGTTGTAGTTAGGCATCCAGTCCATCTTGCCTACACCCTGGAAGAAGACGCTGAGGTCGAAACCGAACCAGCTGAAATCTCCCTTGAATGCATAATTATAGCGAGGGCGGGAGTTACCTATCACCTGGCGGTCTCCAGGATTGTCGAGGGTATTGTCGCCGGTATTGATCTTGTTATCGCCATTGAGATCCTTGTAGATGATATCTCCGGACATCAGATGGTTCCAGGGAGCAACCTGGCCCTTGATGCCCTTGTTGACAGTCGAGAACGAATCGATTGACTGCTCATATGCAGCAGCATCTTCATCAGTTGCAAACACACCATCGGTCACATAACCCCAGATATCGCCGAGGCGCTTGCCCACGTAGTTATCGCTGAGGATCTTCTTTTCGTTCTCGAAGCGGGTAATATCCGTTACGAAGTCGCCGAGGGTAGCGGTCACGCCGTAATACATGGGCTTGCCCAGCACGGTCTTATGATCTTTCCAACTGATAGCAAGTTCATAACCCTTGGTCCTGAGGTCAGCCGCATTTTCCTTCGGAGCCGCTTCACCATAGACATAAGGCAGGGACATACCTGCAGTCAGCATGTTCTTGGTGTCGCGGATGAAGAAGTCGGCGTTGACGGTGAGGCGGTCCCTGAGGAATCCGAGGTCAACACCCAGGTTCTTGGAGATGACCGTCTCCCAGGTCAGGCTGCTGGATACCGGAGCATCCACATAGGCATAACCTGCGTTAGTGAGGCCGTCGAAGGTATATCCGCTGAGCAGACCGGTCTTCAGTTCTTCCCAGTAGTAGTAATTATCCACCTGCTGGTTGCCGAGGGTACCGTAACTGACGCGGACCTTGGCATTGCTGACATAAGGTTTGACAGGGGCCCAGAACGGCTCTTCGCTCAGGCGCCATCCGGCGGATGCTGAAGGGAAGAAGCCCCAGCGGTGACCCTTGGGGAAGCGTGAGGTCCCATCGTAACGGCAGCTGACTTCCAACAGATAGCGTCCTTTCCAGTCGTAATTGACACGGCCGAAGAAGCCCAGCGTGCGGTAAGAAGAGTTGGACTGGGAAGCCTTCTCGATCTCGCCATTCGCCATATTGATATAGGAGAGGACGTCGCTCAGCGAGCCCTTCTGCTGAATGGTAACGCTGGAGCCATAATAATCGTCGTAGTTGGCGCCCAGAGTGGCAGCCACGTGATGGTCTCCGAAGGTATTGTTATATGAGAAGTACGCATTCATCACGGTACCATCCTGGAAATAACGGTACTCTCTGGTGAAGTCGTAAACCGAACCGTTGGAGAACAGGCCGCCGGAAAGTCCGTTACCGGAGTACATGCGCTTGTTGATATTATCGTAGCTGTTGGCCGTCGGAAGGCTGCGGAAATTCGATCTGCGGTCCCTGCGGCGGTAGGTGTAGTCGGTAATGAAGTCCAGGCCCTTCACGATATGCGCGGTGAAGCGGTTGGTCCAGGTCCAGTAGTTATTGATGTTCATGTTATGGTTGCGGCCATCCATGAGGGGACCTGCACGGCCGGACATCAAAGGAGAAGTCGCATCTGCCATGAAACCGGGAACCATCGCTATGGTGCCGTCAGGATTGTAAGGCACATAGTTAGGACCCACGTTCTGGGTAACATTCCAGAGAATACCCTGGCTCACATAACCGGTGGATCCGTCCATCTCCCAGAATCCGCCCCAGTCGTACTGGGTGCGCTCCAAGCTGACGTTTGAGGAATAGGTCAACCAGGGAGTGATGTTAGCATCCATTTTTGCACGCAGCGAGAGGCTGTTGTAGATATCCTGAGCCGCGCCGGCAAAGAGGCCTTCGCGATAAAGGTAACGGGCGGATGCATAGTAGCGCGCCTTGTCCGTGCCCCCGCGCACCGTAACGTTGTGCTCGGTCTCGGGACGAGTGCGGTTGAATACAAAGCCATACCAGTCAAAATTGCCAAGATAGACATAGGAATAAGTGCCCGTCTCGTCCGGAACAACCCAGGGGCGGGTAGGATCTTCAGTCACATCGTAGCGGCGATCCTTCAGCATCTGCATTTGCTCGTCGGAGTATGTCCACGCACCATAACCTTTCAGGGTCTTGTAAAAATCGTTGGTCAGAGTCACATAGTCGTAACCGCAGGTCATGAAATCGGTAGACGTGGTATTGGCGGATATGCTGTAGCGGCCGTTGTAGGTGATCTTCGCATCGCCTGCGCTGCCGCTCTTAGTGGTAATCAGGATAACACCCGCGGATGCCTTTGCACCATAAATGGCGCAGGCAGAAGCATCCTTCAGCACGGAAATGCTCTCGATATCATTAGGGTTCACCTGGGTGAGCGAACTCTCGATTCCATCTACCAGAATGAGAGGGGAACCGCTGTTCAGCGAAAGCTTGCCTCGGACATTGACGCTATAGTTGGTACCGTCGATGGAACCGCTGGAGTTCGTGATAACCAGCGAAGGATCGGCACCCTGGATAGCCATGGCCGTGTTGGTGACGGGGCGGAAATTGAGCTCCTTACCGTCGATAACCGAAACGGCACCGGTGAGGTTAACCCTCTTCTGGGTACCGTAACCGACGACCACCAGTTCTTCGAGAACATTGTTTTCGGAGGTCATAACAAAACTGAAGGGCTGACTCTCGCGGCCGGAGATATTGAACTCCTGGTCGTCAAAACCCAGATAGGAGACAGTCAGCACTACAGGGAAGTTAAGTTTGTCGATGGCGAATTCGCCTTTGTCATCGGTCAGAGCATACTTGCCCGATTTCCTGTCGACGACGGAAGCGCCGATGAGTGCTTCTCCGTAACGATCGACCACCACGCCCCTGAAAGCGGTCTTGGGAGTCGCATTCTGAGAGGCCGGCTTGGATCTGGTTACGGACACTGTGTTGCCCGTAACTGCGAAGTCCAGGTTCTGCCCGGCAAAAATCTGGGACAGAACCTCGGAGAGCGGAGCATCTTTTGCAGAAACGGATATCCTCTTCTGCAAGTCTACGTCATCCGCATTGATTACGATGGTGTAGTTGCCCTGACTTTGAAGGATGGTCACTGCCTCCTGCACGGAGACATTCCTCGCATCCATAGTCACATTCTGTGCCCCGAGCATCGCCGGGACCAGAAGGGCAGTCAACACCAGCATAGCGCGAAATATGCGCAGATAGTGTGTTATTCTCATTTTTGAGGTTAATAATGGTTAATAATTATAAACTGGTATATGTTATTTCTTTCCGTACAAATAAACCGTCCCGTCGGAGCGGACCACCCTCAGGTTCCCGTTGCGTGAGAGCAGGCTCAGTATCTCGTCGAGATCCTCTCCGTTGGTAAAGAAGGCCAGGAAACGCTGGGATGCAACTTTTGCATCGGCCACTACAATCTGGGTTCCGAAAGAGCGCTCCAGATCGGCGGCAATATCCTTCAGGGGGATATTGATGAAACTGAAGGAGCGGTTATCGTTGAAGGTCTTGAACCCGTCCGGGGACACCTTGCCGAGGGATACGGCGCCGGTATAATGGTCGAACTGGGCGATGTCGCCGGGAGCCATCCGGACCTCGCGCTTCCCCTCTTCCGCCGGGAGGATGAGGCTGACGGATCCTTCCAGCAGCACGACCTCCAGCAGAGTGGCATCGCGGTATGACTTCAGATCGAAGGTGGTTCCGTGCACCCTTATATCCGCCCCGCCGGAGTGGATGATGAAAGGATGTTCGGGGTCCTTGGCAACAGACGCCACCACTTCTCCATCCAGGAAGATCTCGCGCTGGCCGCCGGTGAATGCCGTAGGCCAGGTGACGCGCGAACCGGCGTTGAGCACCAGGCTGGTGCCGTCCGGAAGCGTCACTTCCCGGGTCTGGGAGATGGGCACCGTCACCTCGTTCCAGGCAACCGGAGCTGATTCTTTGTGGAGATTGTAGCCGATTTTAAGAGATACAGGGATGATCAGGAGAGCTGCCACTGCTGCGGCCGCGAGCCAGAGAATGAGACGGCGGGGTTCGCCCATTCCAAGGCGTTTCCTTACAGATGCCAGAGCGCGGTCTGCGGAAGCGTCCGCCTCCGACCTGTCACTGTCAAACTGTTCATCCAGGAGTTCCCGAACCATGGAATCGTCCATGTGTTCGGCCAGGTAAAGTTGCACGTCTAAGGTCTCTTCCTTGGAGAGAGTACCCTCCAGATAGGCCTGAATAATATTGCGGGATATGTTCATACGATCTATGTGGTTGCCCATATAGAACGAATGAACCGCCTACGATACGTAATCTTAATTCAAGAAATTTCGGATATTTTCGAGTGCAAGTTGAAGATGTTTCTCAACGGTGCGGACACTGAGGCCGAGGATTTCGGCGATTTCCTCGCTGGAAAGATGCTGGAAGCGACTCATCACAAAAACGGACTTGCGCTGCGGAGGCATCTGCTCCACTGCATGCAGGATCCTTGACTGGGCCTCCGAGACTTCAGCCATAAACTCGGTATGGTCGGACGAGGGCTTCTCAGGCGGAGTCGCCAAGTCTGCCATTATCAGATTGCGTTTGGATTTGAAGACATCCAATGCGCCGTTCCTGGAAAGCACCAGCAGGTAGTTTTTGAGGGATTTCGAGGGATCGAGGCGATCGCGATTCAGCCACAGTTTCATGAAAACAGACTGAGAAAGATCCTCCGCAAGAGTCGTATCCTTTACCAGCGACACCAAAAACCTTTGCACCTGAGGATACCAGCGGAGAAATATCGCGTTGAATGCACGGGAATCACCACTCCGGACAGCAGATACCAGTTCGCTGTCCGTCATCTCCCTATATGTATCCTTTGTTTTCACTTACCTTAGGCAAAGGTAGCAAATAAAACTATTTATTGTCGAAAGGATCCCACTTAATTCCGTCCTGATCCTGGTACATTACCTTCTCGAAGCTGTATCCCGCGGCCTGCTTGTCGCTCAGCTGGCGGCTCCACTTCACGCGCTCCTTTTTGGATGCGGCTCCGGGGCCAAAGTTCTTGTACTCAGCATAATAGGAGTTCTTCTTGGTATCCGGCTTGCCGGGCTTCTCCCAATCGTGCCAGCCCTCCGCCACGATGTGCCCACCCAGTTCGCAATTCATGAAAACGGTCTTGGCGTAAGCTCCCCAGGGGCGGCCGAGATAGCACTTGTCGATGCCGGGTGCGGCGGTCAGTTTGCAGTTTTTGAACACGTATCCGTACTTCTGCCCCTGCAGGGTGGATGCGGCCGTCACATAGCTGTTTTTCTTGCTATGGATGGTGCAGTTCTCGAAATATGCTATGCTCGGACCGAAAATAAAGTCGGTCGTGCCCTCAATGTAGCAGTCCAGGAAGTAATTGCGTTTGATTCCGCCATCCTTTCCGAAGCGGCCGTAGGTATAGACGGTATCCTGGTTGCCGATGAGGCGGCAGCGATGGAAGAAAAGGAAATCCCCGTCGGTGAAGAGGGCCACGGCCTGAGCTATCTCCTTGCCCTCGCCGGCGCTGTTCTCTATCGTCAAATCCTCCATCGTCACGTAGCTGGAGTGGATATAGACGCTGGCGCTGCCGGATGTGCCCATGGGGAATCCCCCAACAGGCCAGGGCTTGCGGGCGTATTTATCTAAGGTGATGATAGTGCGGTCCGCGCCCTCGCCGCTGATGTGCAGGCGGAATTTGTTATGGGGGATGGTGACCATCTCCTTATAGATGCCTGCGCGGATGCGGATGCGCGTAATGCGCTCGTGGGAGTAGTCGGGGCAGGCGTCGATGGCCTCCTGGACGGTCATGAAATCGCCGTGGCCATCTCCCGAAACCACTATGTCGTAGCTGACCAGATGCTCGGCGAGTTCGGGCAGCTGCGCTTTGATCTTCTCGCATACAAGCTCCGTCACTTTTCGAGCACCGCAGGCGATGGTGTGGGTGTTATCGTTCTTGCCGGTGCTGATCATGAAATAGGGCTTGGAGGCCTCGTCGCCGAGGCTTTCGAGCCAGTCGAGGGTGGAAGTGGTCATGTCCAGCAGGGGCACGTTCTCCTCTTCCGCAACCTGTTTCATGGCCGCGGGATAGTCGCCGTGATGATTACGGTCGAGCACGCCGTTCTTGAAGTGGCGGCGGGCAATCGGCGTCAGCAGCACGGGTTTCGCACCCATCTCCCTGACCGTCTGCACGAAGAGGCGGAGATTATCCTGGTAGGCCCCGAACGCGGCCGCGTAACGGGCCGGGTCATCTTTCTTGGAATCGTTGTGGCCGAATTGTATGAAGACATAGTCGCCGGGCTGGATGTTGGCTTTCACCTTGTCCCACAGGCCCAAATCTATGAAGCTTTTGGTGCTGCGGCCGTTCTGGGCGTAGTTGATGACGGTCACTCCCTCGTCCAGAAAGTTCTGGAACATCATTCCCCATCCCCTTTCCGGGCCGGCCTTCTGGAGGTTTTTCTCCGCCATGGTGCTATCGCCCATCAGATGTACCGTGAACGAGCTGCAGATCAGCCATATGGCTGCCAGTATTGTTATTCTTTTCATAATTCTACACCATTGACAATTACATTATCAAAGGTAACACCCTCAGCGAAATGAACTTCGGCGGGTTTGCCGGCGGTGAAGTTGCTGTTGGCGAAGGCGATGCCGCGGAGCGGGAGTTCCGGCAGGCCATTGATATAGATGGCTTGCTTGGCACCGGCGCAGAGGATGTCGGAGAAGTGGATGTCCCGCATCTCCGGAGTGGTCTCGTCTACTTCGACAATGGGCTCGACGACGCCGTCAGCCATGTCTGAAGCAGCAACGCCGGCATAGTACAGGTTGAAGATAACTCCGTAAGACACAATATCTTTCATGTAGATATGGTCGCACCAGATATCCTTCACCAGACCACCGCGGCCGCGGGTACTCTTGAAGCGCAGGCCCACGTCGGTGCCGATGAAGCGGCAGTTTCTTACGCGGATATTCTCGACTCCGCCGGACATCTCGCTGCCGACCACAAAACCGCCGTGCCCGTGATAGACGGTGCAATCGTCGATAATCAGGTTCCGGCATTTGCGCGCGTGACGGCGGCCGTCGGCATCCTTGCCGGACTTTATGCAGATGGCATCATCCCCCACATCGAACGAGGACCCGGTGAGAATCACTCCCTCGCAGGCATCGATATCGATGCCATCCCCATTCGCGGAATAATGCGGGTTGCGCACGGTTATATCCTTGATTGTCAGGTCTTTGCACCAAAGAGGATGGAGGTTCCAGCAGGGGCTGTTCTGGAAGGTGCAGTCCTGAAGGAGGATGCGTTCGCATTCGCGGAAGCTGACCATCACCGGACGTAGGAAAGTCTTGATCTCCTGCTCGTCCAGCGACGGATCCGGGTAGTTCAAGCTGCCTGCCGTAGCGCGGGCCTTGGCATATCCCTCATCCGGGAACCAGTTCTTGCCGTCTTCGGAGATGATGCCGCCGCGGCGATGATGGCCTTCCACTGATCGTCCGAAACCTTGCGGCGCTTTACCTCGCGCCAGAATTCCCCGCTGCCGTCGATCACTCCACCGCCGGTGATGGCGATGTCGTGAGCGCTCTCGGCGTGGATAGGGCTGAGGCATCTGCGCACGTCAAGCCCCTCGAAGTTGGTGTCGATGATAGGATAGAGATCCTGGTCGGGGTCGAACACTATGATGGCGTTCTTATCTACCCGCAGCTCGATTTTGCTCTGCAGGCCGATAGGACCGGTGCGCCAGATGCCCGCGGGCACTTCCAGCACGCCGCCGCCCTTCTGCACGAGCGCATCGATGGCATCCGCAAATGCCTGGGTATTGAGCGTTACACCATCCGGCACTCCGCCGAAGTCGCAAAGGTTCACGCTGCGCGAAGGAATGCGGGGAGCCTGAACCTCCGACATCTCGAAGGGGAGGTCTTTGTAAAGGTTGTTTTCTGCCTTGCACGCACCCAGAAGGGCGATTGCAGAGCATAGAAGCATCAGTTTGCGGGCTTTCATCGGTTATCAGTTAATGTCTCTATCTTGCAAAGATAGAAACAATTTCCGAAAAACCGTGCCCGTGCACGGAAATCTCTCGCTTTATTGAAAATTATTTCAGGAACCGGTCGGCAAAGGCTATGTATTGCTGCCAGTCGTAGGGTGTTATGTCGTGCTTGCCCGGGCAGATGTGGCGCCCCAGGCGGTCTTCCGCACCATACAGGTTGTATACCTTGGAGGCTTCTTTCTGGGATAGTTCTTCCCCTGTCGGGTCCGCCCAGAGGTCTTCCGAGCAGCTCTGTACATAAAGCGGACGGGGGGCGATGAGCGCGAGCAGTTCGTGCTGGTCGAAGGGCATGTTCTGCTCGTTGTCGCTGTATTGATAGAGGTTGGAGCACCACCAGTGGGGGAAATGAGTGCAGATGCGACGGATGGTTTCGCCGTAATGACGGCGGGAGATAGCTGCTCCGCCGCAGCCAGATGCGTTGGAGATGACCAGCGCAAAGCGCGGATCGGTGGCGCCTGCCCAAAGAGCGGTCTTTCCGAGGCGCGAATGGCCCAGTACGGCCACTTTATCGGCGGCAACATCCGGATCGGTCTCCAGATAGTCCAGCGCGCGGGAAAGGCCCCAGGCCCAGGCCGCGATGTTGCCCCAGGAGGATCCGTCACGTTTTTCCGTGCCGTAGAAGCCGATCACTCCGTTGCGGAAGCCATCGTCGAAGTCCGGATCCACATCGTTATAGCAGAAGGTCGCCACGGCATAACCCTGCTGAAGGGCGTATTCGAACGGCCAGCGATATGCCTTGGCCGTCAGGTCCTTTTCGAAATGAGCTCCGAGGAAAACCGGCACGGGAGCAGCAGACTTCGGAACATACAGATGCAGGGTAAGTCCCTGAGTCTCAGCTGTATCGAACCACACGCGCACCATTTTGCGGGTGCCGATACCACCGAAGACCTCTTTGCTTTCCAGCAGGCTGGAATGCATTTCCGCGGGCCTTCCTACGGGAGCCTTGCCGAACATTCCGTCGGCGAACATCTCCAACAATTCCGGACGGCGCTTGCGCTCCCAGGTCTTCACATCCTTTACCGGCTTGCCGTTATTCAGCGTCAGCGCGTCGGGCAGAGTGTACTGAGGCACCTTGCTCTCATCGTATTGGAATTCACGATGATCTCCGAATTCATGGGTGATGCGGAAGTCCGTCACATCCAACCAGCCTCCGTCATTCTTCTGTTTCGAACGGGCACACCAGAATCCGAACCTTGCCCCGACCCACTGTCCGGGGGCGCAGACGAATCCACTCGGCATCTTCACATACTCGTTGCCGTCCAGGCTATAGCTGAAGCGCGCCACGACCTCACCTTCCGCGAGGCGCGGATAAACCTGGATGCTGGTCCAGACTTCAGCCTTTCCGTCCACGTAAGGCAGGTCCGTGATCTTCTTTACCTGCTCGGCAGAGTCTTTGTCAGCCGCCTTGCATACCACATACTGAAGTTCTGCAAGTCCACCCTTGTCCACTAGCCGGAGGGCAGCATAATCATTGCCCATAACCGCCATTCCGGCATCCTCTCCAAGGCCGTCTTTATGCGGAACGAAGGTCAGTTTGGCGAAGACCTTGAAACGCTCCTCCGGAAACTTCTGGGTGAGCAGGTTTTTCCTGCCGCGAAGGTTCTTGGAATGAAGCTTTTGAAATACGGAGAAAAGACGGATTCCCCCATCTGGAAGGGTATAATGCCAATAGGGAGAAGGAATGCAGGGATACTGCCACTCCAAATCGAGTCCGTATGGCTTGTAAACAGCACCGTTATGCTGCCTGTCCCACTCGTTATAAGGGATGTTGGTCACCCCGAAAGGAGCCTCCCAACTCTCCACGGGCAGGCCGCAGCCATCGCCGTCGGGATCATCCCCTATCACCGGCCATCCGTCCTCTTTCCATACCATTGGCTGAAGGTGGACTATGCGTCCATAGGCGCCTTTATCCTGGAAGTGGATGAACCAATGCGTGCCTTGAGGGGTATCCACCCAAGCGCCCTGATGAGGGCCGTTGATGGTGCCCTCGCCCGGAGCCATCACGATACGTTCTTCGTAAGGGCCGAGAGGATCGTCGGAGCGCAGGACGGCCTGCCAGCCGGTTTTCACCCCACCTGCGGGAGCAAAGATATAGTACTTGCCGTCGCGCTTGTACATCTTCGTGCCCTCGATTGTAGGCTGGGTGGCGTGCCCGTCGAAAACCAAACGCGAAGGGCCGATGAGTTTCGTGCCGTCCGGCGACATCGGGGCCACGAACAATACGCTCTTTACTCCCGCCCGCGACCCGGCACAACCGTGACTCAGATAGGCCTTTCCATCCTCATCCCAGAAAGGACAGGGGTCGATGAAACCACGGCCTTTATAAACCCAGACCGGCTTTTCCCATTCTGCACGCGGGTTCTGGGTACGCACCATAAAGATTCCGCGGTCCGGATCCCCGCAATAAATGTAGAACCAGCCGTCATGATAGCGGATTGCCGGAGCCCATACGCCGTTCCCGTGCTGAACCCGGGTCGGAGCTAGCGGCTTGAAAGCATACTCATAGTCGGCCAGGGCCGCTCCAACCAGTTGCCAGTTGACCAGGTCCCTGGAATGCAGGATCGGCAGCCCGGGGAAGAAATTGAAAGAGGATGCCGTCATATAGTAATCATCCCCCACACGGCAGACATCCGGATCGGAATAATCCGTGTGGATGATGGGGTTGCTGTAGCGCACGGGAGCCTTTTCCGGGCCCTTCGCCTGAATTGCCGGCAAAACCGCCGGCAGCAGCGCCAGTAAAATGACGGCCAGTTTCTTCATAATCAGCTATTTACGGGTAATCAGAAAGTTGCTGCAAGGTTGAACCACATCGAGGCGCCGATGATCTCGCCCTTGCTCCAGCAGGAGCCGAACCAGTATTCGAGAGTCTCGCCGGATGCGATCTTCTTGAGGCATGCACCATGGCGGCCTTCGTCAATCAGGTTCACACAATCTGCACGGGGCATAATGACTGCCACGCCGAGCATACCATCCTCAGGCTCCACACCCGTGTCGGATGCATGCTCCCAGATCGCGTAGTAATCCTCTCCGAAAGCCTCAGCTTCGATGGTTTCCTTGTTGATATGGCGGAAGATACCGGCAGCGATGGTCAGCGAATCCGTGTCGAAAGTGTAGGTGTCCTCAACCTTGCAGAAATAGCAGTCGGCGAAGACCGTAACTTTCTTATCCAGAGACACTTTCACATCTCCGGCCTGCCACTCGGGATAGTGTAGCACGAAGGAGATTTCGCTCGGGCTCTCACTCAGGATCTCGCTGCTGCGGTAATTGGTCGCAGGGTAGCAGAGCGTCTCGTTTACGTACGGCACAGACGCGCCACCGCCGAGGCTGACCGCCACTTTGTAGCAGTCCTTTCCGCCGTGATCCTTATGATAGTAATTATGGTCGCCGCCCTCTTTGGTAGCCTCTGCATACCAATCGTTGGCCACCAGCGCACCGGGAAGCTTTACCCAGATGTCGATTCCGGGAGAGGTTGGATTCCCCTCCAGGGCCTTGCCGTAAAAGCGGCCGGCGATAAGGTTGTTCTCGAAGACGAAGTCGTCGGCGCGCTCGGGCACTGCCCTCGCCATCACCTTGACTTCTTCCGGTTTCTGCCCGCAGGCCGCCAGCAGCGACAGCGCCAGCATCACAATGTATATTCTCTTCATATTATTTCAGGTCTTTGGTTGCTACCCAATCCATGTCATTGTAATCGTCGTTCTCGCCACACATCCCCCAAATGAAAGTGTAGTTGCGGGTTGCGCAGGCGGAATGGATGCTCCACTGAGGGGAGATGACCGCTTCTTCGTTATGCATCCAGATGTGGCGCGTCTCCTGCGGCTCTCCCATGAAATGGCAGACGGCCGCATCTTCCGGCACCTCGAAATAGAAATAAACCTCCATGCGGCGGTTGTGGGTATGCGCGGGCATGGTATTCCAGGTGCTGCCGGGTGCGAGCTCGGTCATGCCCATCTGCAGCTGGCAGCAAGGCACTACCTCTTTCACCAGCAGGCGGTTGATAGTGCGCTCGTTACTCTCCTCGAGGCTGCCCAGATGCATCACCACCGCATCTTTCTTACTGACCTTCTTCACGCCGGTCTCCCTGTGAGCGGTGGCGGAGCAGAAGTAGAAGTGCGCGGGCTTCGCGGGATCATCGCTCTTGAAATAGACGTGACGGTCCCCGCGGCCAACATAGATGGCTTCCTTATATTCGAGGTGATACTCCTCTTCCCCGACCTGCACCGTGCCGGCGCCGCCTACATTGATGATGCCGATTTCCCGGCGCTGGGTGAAGTATTCTGCGCGGAGGATTTCCGGAGCCTCGAGCTTCAGCGGTTTCTCGACGGGAACTGCCCCGCCGGCGATTATGCGGTCTATCATGGAATAGACGAGGTTGATCTCGCCGGCTTCCATCAGGTTCTGCACCAGGTATTCCTGGCGGATGCGTTCGGTATCGTAGTGTTTTGCGTCGATGTTGCTAGACGCCTGACGAATCTGGACTTTCATGACTATTTAGGCTGTTTTCCGATATAGGCGAGGATGCCGCCATCTACATACAAAATGTGGCCGTTGACTGCGTCTGATGCGTGAGATGCGAGGAAGACTGCCGGTCCGCCGAGTTCCTCCGGTTCGAGCCAGCGACCTGCCGGGGTCTTGGCGCAGATGAAGGAATCGAAAGGATGACGGCTGCCGTCGGGCTGCTTCTCGCGGAGCGGCGCGGTCTGGGGAGTGGCGATGTAGCCGGGGCCAATGCCGTTGCACTGGATGTTATACTCGCCGTACTCGGAGCAGATGTTGCGGGTGAGCATCTTCAGACCGCCCTTTGCCGCGGCATATGCGGAAACTGTCTCGCGGCCGAGTTCACTCATCATCGAGCAGATATTGATGATCTTGCCCTCGCGGCGCTCCATCATTTCGGGAAGAACTGCGCTGGAAACGATGAACGGGGCCACCAGGTCCACATCAATCACCTGCTGGAACTCCTTGCGCTCCATTTCATGCATGGGGATGCGCTTGATGATGCCGGCGTTGTTCACCAGGATGTCGATCTGGCCGACCTCGGCGTGAATCTTTTCCACCAGGGCCTTCACGGCCACCTCGTCGGTGACGTCGCAGACATAACCCTTCACGTTGGTAATGCCCGCTGCGGCGTAATTGTCAAGCCCGCGCTGGAGGGCCGCTTCGTTTATGTCGTTGAAAATGATGTTCTTAATGCCGGCGGCGACGAATGCCTTGGCGATGTTGAAGCCGATTCCGTAAGATGCTCCGGTGATCCAGGCATTCTTACCTTCGAGAGAAAAAGGATTTTTCATATCGTTATAGATTTTAGTTGTTTCTCGTTCCGACCTTCGTGCACGGGCACAAAGGCGTATTATGCAAAAATAACATTTTTTTTCTAACTTCGCATTGTATGATTAAGTTTGGTCTCATAGGGCACCCGGTAGCCCATTCGGTCAGCCCTGCTTTATTTGCCAAGGCCTACGGCGGCAAGTGGGAGTATGACCTCATCGACGAGGAGGTTTTCGGCATTGCGTGGAAGCGCTTCCTGGATGGATATCAGGCCATCAACATCACCGCTCCGTTCAAGGAGGATGCGTTCCGGGAGGTGCTGGCTTGCGGAGTGATGGATGCCGACATTCGTGAGATCGGCGCCATCAACATCGCCGTCAAGGAAGCGGATGGCAGGATCCACGGCTACAACTCCGATTATCTGGGAGTGCTGAAGGTCCTGCGGGACAGGGGCTTCGGCCCGGACAGCACCGTTGTGGTGGCAGGGTTCGGCGGTGCCGGGAAAGCGGCGGCCGCGGCAGCCAAGGCTTTAGGCTGCGACGTAGTCATCTGCAACCGTACCCGTCATACCCCTGAGATACGGCCGCTGGAAGAACTGCCTGTGCTCTGCGCCGTGGCAGATCTTCTCATCTATACCCTGGCCGTACCCATCCCGGAACTGGAGGAGATTCCATCCGGGCAGGACGGCGCCCAAGGGCCGGCGGCCATCCTGGAGGCCAATTACCGCCAGCCTTGCCTCGCCGGCCGGCCGGGCTACATCCCCGGCACCGAGTGGCATCGCGCCCAGGGCGAAACCGGCTATCCTCTGATGACAGGAATTCCAATTATTTTTCGTACCTTGCAAGACTAAATTTTTTGAGATATGAGTTTGAATAAAGTTATGCTGATCGGTAACGTTGGAAGAGACCCTAATGTCCGTTACCTTGATGGAAATTCCGGGGGTGGCGCCGGAAGTAAAGTCGCCACATTCACACTTGCAACCACTGAGAGGTTTAGGGACCGCAGCGGAGAGACTAGAGAGAATACGGAATGGCACAACATCGTGGCTTGGCGCAATTCCGCAGACCTTGCAGAAAAGTTTATACATAAAGGAATGATGATCTATGTGGAGGGAAGGCTCCGCACCAGGTCCTACACCGACCAGGCCGGCGTGCAGAAGTACACCACCGAGGTCGTGGCAGACAACATCCAGCTCCTCAGCCGCCGTCAGGACGAAGAGGGCGCCCCTGCCCCGCAGTACGATGCACAGCCTCGTCCGGCATATCAGGCTCCCCAGTACGGCCAGCCGGCTCCTCCCATCCAGACGCCTGCTCCCGCACAGCCTGCAACCGTTATTCCCGCCGGTCTGGAGTCCGACCCCAGCGACGATCTCCCGTTCTAGTGTGTTAGAATCATGACTGAAAAAATCCAAAAACTGATGAACGACAGCGCCCTGGCACGTTGGGGCGCCCTGATCCTCATAGCGCTGATGATGTTCTTCGCGTATCTGTTCGCCGACATCCTCTCTCCGCTTAAATCCACTCTTGAAAGCGTCCGCGGATGGGACAGCGCCACATTTGGCACCTATGCCGGCGGCGAGTACTTCCTCAACGTATTCTGCTTCTTCCTCATCTTCGCGGGCATCATCCTCGACAAGATGGGAGTCCGCTTCACGGGCATCCTCAGCGCAGCCCTCATGGTGGGCGGTGCATTCATCAAATACATCGGAGTGAGCGACTGGTTCCAGGCTACCGAGTTCTGCAACTGGATGGTCAGCTGGTGGACTTCTTTCCCCGCCAGTGCCAAGATGGCTACCCTCGGGTTCATGATCTTCGGTTGCGGCTGCGAAATGGGCGGCACCACCGTCTCCAAGGCCATTGCCAAGTGGTTCAAGGGCAAGGAGATGGCCATGGCCATGGGCGTGGAGATGAGTATCGCCCGCCTCGGCGTGTTCGCCGCGATGTGGATATCTCCCGCCATCTCCAAGGCAGCCGTGGATGCCGTCGGCGCACCCGTGCTGGTCGGCGCCCTGCTGCTCTGCATCGGCCTGATCACCTTCACCTCCTTCACCTTCATGGACAAGAAGTTCGACAAGCAGCTGGAGGCAGTCGGGCAGAGCGACACTTCCAAGGCCGACGAGTTCCAGATCAAGGACCTCGGCCTCGTGTTCCGCTCCAAGATGTTCTGGATCGTCTCTATCCTTTGCGTGCTCTACTACAGCGGCATATTCCCCTTCCAGAAATTCGCCCCTAACTACCTTGAGGTCACCCTCGGTGTGGAGAACGACTTCGCTGCGAAACTGTTCAGTGTGTTCCCCATCCTGGCCATGGTGCTGACTCCTTTCCTGGGTCTGTTCCTGGACAAGAAAGGCAAGGGCGCTTCCATGCTTCTGGTCGGTGCCATCATCATGGTGGTCTGCCACCTGAGCTTCGCTTTCCTGCTTCCCGTGGTCAAATCTTCCGCCCTCGCGGTGGGTCTGATCCTGGTGCTCGGAGTGAGCTTCTCGCTGGTGCCCGCGGCCCTTTGGCCGAGCGTGCCGAAGATTATCGACGAGAAGGTGCTGGGCAGCGCATATTGCCTGATCTTCTGGGTGCAGAATATCGGCCTCTGGGGCGTTCCGCTCCTGATCGGCAACGTGGAGAAGGCTACCGGCGGATATACCGTGCCCATGATCATTTTCGCCAGCTTTGGTGTTATCGCCTTCATAATCAGCATTTTGCTCAAGGCGGAAGACCGTAAGAAGGGCTATGGCCTGGAACTGCCGAATATCAAGTAAAACTACGTGCTGGCTGGCACTCGCCTGTCTGGTGGTGCCAATGTTCGGCTCGTACTTCTTCGACGATATGTTTTCGAGCATATCGTTCCTCTTCAGCGACCCGTCCCGGCTCGAACTGGGATGGGACGCTGCGGGGTACGGGCTCTACACCAGCGGCTATTCGGTGCTTTGCGTTTTCGGCGGACTGATTGTCTGCGGGATGCTCCTCGACAAGTGGGGAGTGCGCATCACCGGATCCATTTTCGTAGGATTGATGACCGCCGGCGCGGCGATGGTCGCCTGGGCGGTCAGCAGTGGGATGAGCCCCAAATCCTCCCTGGTGCTGGCTTATGCCGGATGCATGGTGTTCGGCCTCGGAAGTGAGATTGCCGGAGTTGCGGTCACGCGGAGCATCGCCCGTTGGTTCAAGGACGGGCCGATAGCGTTTGCGATGGGCCTGCAGCTGGCGATCGCCCGTCTGGGCACGGCCGCTGCGCTGATTCTGGCGCCCCGGCTGGTGGCGGCGAAAGTCCCCGGAGACATCTACACCCTTGCTGAGACTGCGCGCCCTGCCTTTTTCGGGCTGGGGCTGCTGCTTTTCGGATGCATTCTGTGGGCGGTGTTCGTTGGGTTGGATGCGAAGAGATTCCCTTCCGGGCGCACCGACGACAAGAGCGAAGGCTTCCGGCTCGCCGACGTGGGCAAGATCCTCACAAACAAACGCTTCATTCTCATATCGCTCCTCTGCGTATTCTTCTACAGCAGCATAATCGCATTCAAGAAGTTCGCCGGAGCCATCCTCGTGCCGCGCTTCGACATCCCCGCGGAAGCGGCCAGCTGGATGGTGAGCATGCTGCCGTTCGCGACCGTAATATTCGCCCCACTCTTCGGCATCCTGGTAGATAAAATCGGCCACGGCACCCGCTGGATGCTGGGCGGATCGGTGCTGGCGCTGGCAGCGCACCTGCTGCTGGCATTCGCACCCCAAGGTGTGCCGTTCTGGGGCTATCTGAGCATGGTATTCCTCGGCTTCGGCTACTCTCTGGTGCCCGCGGCCATGTGGCCGTCCGTGCCGAAGATCGTCCCGGACAAGGTGCTCGGCACCGCATACTCCCTCATCTACTGGATCCAGAACCTCGGCCTGATGCTCTTCAAGATGCTGGCAGGAGTGATTCTGGGGAAGGCGGTGGCCGGCAGCGGTCCGGTGCATGTGGAACTGATGTTCGTGGCGGTCTGCGTAGTGGCACTCGCGACCTCCGGCATACTGCATAGAATCAAACTTAACTGATAACCTCGATGTATCCCATTCTGGACAAGATAAACTCCCCGGCAGATCTCAAGAGCCTCAACCTGAATGAGTTGAAGCAGCTCTGCAACGAGATCCGCCACTACATTATCGAGGTCTGCTCAAAGAACCCCGGCCACCTGGGCTCCAGCCTGGGCGCGGTGGAACTCATTGTGGGATACCATTATGTATATGATGCTCCGACCGACAAGATAGTCTTCGACGTAGGCCATCAAGCGTATGCTCACAAGATTCTCACCGGCAGGCGGGAAGCCTTCCGCACCCTGCGTCAGGCCGGCGGCATCAGCGGATTCCCGCGCATCGACGAAAGCCCTTACGACTGCTTCGGCGTCGGGCACTCATCCACCTCCGTTTCCGCCGCCCTCGGGCTCGCGGAGGCCGCTCGCATCCAGGGTCGCAAGGAAAAGATTGTGGCGCTGATCGGCGACGGCGCCCTCACCGGAGGCCTGGCGTTCGAGGGCATCAACAACGCCGGTGCCGCAAAGGCAGATCTGCTGGTGATACTCAACGACAATGAAATCTCTATCGACCGCAACCTCGGCGGCCTGCATAACTATCTGCTAAAAGTCACCACCTCGCAGCGCTACAACGCTTTCAAGGACAAGGTCTGGAACGCACTCGGTGAGAGGGGGCTGAGGCATTGGATCCAGCGCTGGTGGCGCAGCCTAAAGTCCTGGATGGTGAAGAAGACCGGCGGGGACCTTTTCGAAGCCCTCGGATTCCGCTACTTCGGGCCCATCGACGGCAACGACATCGCCTCCGTGATCAACGCGCTCCGCAGGATAAAAGACATCCCCGGCCCCCGCGTGCTGCATTGCAACACCGTCAAAGGCAAGGGCTTCCCTGCTTCCGAGGCAGACCCCTACACCTGGCATGCACCCGGCAAGTTCGACCCGGAAACCGGAAAGCGCTTGAACGGCCCGTACCTCGCCGACCGCTATCAGGATGTGTTCGGCGCCGTCCTCTGCGAACTCGCGGAGAAGGATGAGCGCGTGGTGGGCATCACCCCCGCCATGGCTAGCGGCTGCGGCATGAGCGCATTCGCCAAGAAATTCCCCAACCGATTCTTCGATGTAGGGATAGAGGAAGAACACGCAGTGACCTTCTCCGCCGGCCTGGCCGCGGGCGGGCTGCGTCCCTTCTGCAACATCTACTCCTCCTTCGCACAACGCGCATTCGACCAGATCGTGCACGACGTTGCCCTGCAGCGCCTGCCGGTGGTGCTCTGCTTCGACCGTGCCGGCCTCGTGGGCGAGGATGGAGCCACCCACCACGGCTGCTTCGACATCGCCGCGCTCCGCTGCGTCCCCAACACCATCATCTCCGCCCCCCGCGATGAAAGCGAGCTCAAGAGCCTGATGTACACCGCCCTCAACACCGAACACGGACCATTCATTATAAGGTACCCGCGCGGATGCGGAGAGGGAGTGGACTGGAAGGATGCATCCTTCGAATTCCTGCCCGCCGGCAAAGCCCTGGAGCTGAAGAGCGGCAGAAAGGTGGCGCTGGTCTGCACCGGCCCCATCACCAACCGCGCGATGCGGGTGGCAGAAAAGTACGGGGAGGATGTGGGCGTTTACTACTTCCGATTCATCAAACCTCTTGATAATGAGATGCTAAGCAAGATAGCGGCGGAATATTCCCACGTTATCACCATGGAAGACGGGAGCCTCAAGGGTGGGCTCTACGGCGCCGTGGCAGAGTTCTTCGCAGGCATCAGAAACGCCCCTACGCTCGCGGGCACGGGCATTCCGGATGAATTCATCCGGCACGCCGGCAAAGATGAAGAATGGAAGATTTGCGGCATGGATGAAGAATCTGTGATGAAAAAGATTGAAAAATTTTTGGAGAATCGCAAATAATCCCTATCTTTGCAGTCCTTTTTGAGAAAAGGCTTGAAATACTGCCGATATAGCTCAGTTGGCCAGAGCACGTGATTTGTAATCTCGGGGTCGAGGGTTCGAATCCCCCTATCGGCTCAAAACTGGTTAACTGACTACGTCAGGCAACACCTTGGGAGGATCGCATAGCGGCAATTGCGGCGGACTGTAAATCCGCTCCTTCGGGTTCGGTGGTTCGAGTCCACCTCCTCCCACGCATTAG
>JAGCUK010000056.1 GCA_017962925.1 Bacteroidales bacterium | reverse complement strand
CTTCAACAGGGGGCTCGCCCTCATCTTCATCAAAGACAAGGAAAAAGGATGCATAGACCTCTCCCGCGCCGGCGAACTGGGTGTGGCCGATGCCTATAGCGTCATCTCCAAATACTGCAAGGACGATGATCAGCAATAAGATAGTGTTCCAGTCCCTCTCCAGCGGAAGCTGCGGCAACTGCTATTTCCTCCACATCGACGGAGAAGCAGGCGGGGCGGGAATCGTTATCGATGCCGGTGTGAGCATGCGGAGGATGAAGATGGAACTGCTGAAGAACGGTTTCACCTTCGACGATGTGGATGCGGTGCTCGTCACCCACGACCATATGGACCATATCCACAACCTCGGCCCCTACTGCAAGCGCCTGATGAAGCCAGTTTGGATGACGCGCAAGCTCCGCGGATCTCTTGCAACCCATTGGATGACAGGAGAATACCTCGGTCCGGTGGCAAAGAGCCTCAACGAGGACGGCTGGTCCGAAATAGTGCCCGGACGGATCCGTGCGAAGCATTTCATCGTGCCCCACGACGCCACCCAGACAGTCGGTTACTGCATCGACCTGGAAGGATATATCTTCGTGATCATGACGGATATAGGCCGCATGACCGAGGAGGCTCTGAACTATGCTTCCCAGGCCTCCACGGTAGTGATAGAGGCCAACTACGACCTCGCCATGCTCCGCAACGGTCCCTATCCCATCGAACTCCAAGACCGCATCTGCGGAGGCCACGGCCATCTCTCCAACGCCGAATGCGCCGAGGCCATCAGGGCCTTCGTACACCCCGGGCTGGAGAATATCTTCCTTTGCCATCTGAGCGAACACAATAATACTCCGCGGAAAGCGGTGGAAGCCTGCGAGCCCGAAATAGAGGGCACCGGAATCAGGCTTCTGGCACTGCCGCGGGGGACCGCATCACCGATGTTCATATTGTAATTTTGATTACCTTTGTAGATTGATGAAAGCATTCTGGTCGATGTTGCGGCGCTACGTGCGGCCGTACAGAAAATACCTTGGAGGTTCGGTGCTGATGAACGTACTCAGCGCTGTCTTCAATATATTCTCCTTCACCCTGATCATCCCGGTGCTGAAGATCATCTTCCAGCTGGAAGAATCCTCCTACAGTTTCAAGCCCTGGGGCAGTGGGGAATTCAAGGAGGTGCTGGTGAACAACTTCTACTGGTTCGTGGCCCAGTATATGTCCAACCACGGCCCGGTCATCACCCTGCTGGTTCTCGCCGGAATCCTGATTGTGATGACGGCTCTCAAGACCTCGTGCTACTTCGGCTCCACCGCCGTCATGGTGCCCATGCGCACCGGCATAGTGAAGGATATGCGCATGCAGATCTACAACAAGATCCTCTCCCTCCCCCTCGGATTCTTCTCCCAGGAGCGTAAAGGAGACATCATCGCGCGCATGAGCGGAGACGTGCAGGAAGTGGAAAGCTCCATCACGGGCTCGCTGGACATGCTCATCAAGAATCCTATCCTCATCATCTTCTACATAGGAACCCTGATTTTCATCTCCTGGAAACTCACCCTCTTCGTGCTGGTGTTCGCTCCGCTGATGATGTGGCTGATGGGAGTGATAGGGCGCAATCTCAAGAAGAAGTCCACCGAGGCCCAGATGTTCTGGAGCGATACTATGAGTCAGGTGGAGGAGACTCTGGGCGGCCTGCGCGTGATCAAGGCCTTCCTGGCCGAGAAAACCATGTCTCAGCGTTTCAACAAAGTGACCGGGGCGATGCGCAGCAAGAACACCCGCGTTTCCACCCGTCAGGCCCTGGCGCATCCCGTGAGCGAGTTCCTGGGCACTGTGATGATCTGCATCGTGCTCTGCTTCGGCGGCTTCCTCATCATCAAGGACGATGCATTCATCGACGCTCCGACTTTCATCTTCTACATGGTGATACTCTACAGCGTCATCCAGCCCATCAAGGACTTCTCCAAGGCCGCCTACAACATCCCCAAGGGCCTAGCCTCGATGGAGCGCATAGACAAGATCCTGAACGCCCAGAACACCATCAAGGAGAGCGAAGGATCCAAGGAACTGAAAGAATTCAACGATTCTATCTGCTTCGACCACGTCAACTTCAGCTATGAAAAAGGCGGACGCCAGATACTTTCGGACATCAACCTGACCATCCCCAAGGGCAAGACAATCGCCATCGTGGGTGCCTCAGGCGGCGGAAAATCCACCATGGTGGACCTGATCCCCCGCTTCTACGACGTGGATTCCGGAAGCATCAGCATCGACGGCACCGACATACGCGAATTCAAGCTGGACAGTCTCCGTTCCCTGATGGGCAACGTAAACCAGGAGCCCATCCTCTTCAACGACACCATCTTCAACAATATCGCCTTTGGCGTGGAAGGAGCCACGGAGGAGGATGTGATCGCCGCGGCCAAGATTGCCAACGCCCATGAGTTCATCATGGAGAAGGAGGATGGCTACCAGACTAACGTGGGAGACCGCGGATGCAAACTCAGCGGCGGACAGCGCCAGCGCATCAGCATCGCCCGCGCGGTGCTCAAGAATCCTCCTATCCTCATTCTGGATGAAGCCACCGCAGCCCTCGATACCGAGAGCGAACGTGCCGTTCAGGAGGCTCTGGAGCGCCTTATGAGCCACCGCACCACCATTGCAATCGCCCACCGCCTCAGCACCATCAAGGATGCCGACGAGATAATCGTGGTGGATGAAGGCCGCATCGTTGAGCGCGGCCGCCACGACGACCTCATCGCCCTCGGAGGGTACTATCGCAAACTACATGACATGCAGGCCCTATGACGACGCCTAAAACCATACTCGCACGTATCCTCTTCCTGCTTTATCTGGGAGCCATCGCGTTCCTGTGCTTCATGCACGTGGACAAACTTCCGGACGTGCAGAAGTTCATTTTCGGCATACCCACGGACAAGATCGTCCACTTCGGGATGTTCCTTCCTTTCCCCATCCTGGCTTATCTGGCATACGACCATCTCACTAATAAACTCGGCCATGCGATACTCTTTGCAGTGGCCACCCTTGCAATCGGCCTGGCTATTGCCTATGTCACCGAATACGTGCAGGGCACGCTTCCCTACCGTTCCATGGAAATGGCTGATTTCAAGGCAGATGCGCTTGCGCTTACTGTCAGTTGCATCTTTGTGTTCATTGTGGATGTCACACACCTACCCGCCAGAAAGAGATAACTATGCTGCGTAAAGTTCTGACCATCTCCGCATTGCTTCTGCTGGGCATCTCTGCAAGCGCCCAGAAAGCCCTGCTGGAGGCCTTCAAGCCTGTCACGGATTCCATCACGGTGCTCTCAAAGGAGCATTTCCAGGTCAAGACCTACCTGAAGTTGAACAAGGCCATGAAGCGCGGCAGTATCTTGGATCTCTACTTTACGAAGGAACTGGGGGATCTTCCCTGGCGTCCCGGGGATCCCAAATGGTTCCGTACCCAGCTGAAAAACCTCTGGCCGGACGATGCCTCCTCATACACCCTGGGCACAATCTGGTGCGAATCTGTCGATCTGGAAGAACTTGCTCAGCCGGACATCACCAGAAACGGGCAGCCCAGGCCTTATCGTTTCAAGACGGATGCCCCAGCCCGCAAGCCTTTTATAGAAGAAATCAGTGCCCAGAAGGCCGACAAGGGCCTGCGCGGGCGCAATATCGCCCTCTGGCAGAGCCACGGCCGTTATTATGACAACGGCGCGGAATGCTGGAGCTGGCAGCGCTCCCCCAACTGGCGCACCACCGAAGACCTCTATACCCAAAGCTACGTCATCCCCTTCCTCATCCCCATGCTGGAAAGGGCCGGAGCCTATGTGATGACGCCCCGCGAAAGGGATACCGAGGCCCTGGAGGTCATCTGCGACAACAACCCCCACTTCCGCTCCCCCGGATTCCCCGTCCGCACCCATGGCACATATAAGGAAAAAGGCACATGGAAGGACGCCGGAGAGGGTTTTGCCGATAAAAAAGAGGTTTATGTGAAGGACGACAACCCCTTCACCATGGGCAGCGCCCGGCAGGCCTCCTGCACCTCGGGAAAGGTCAGTGCCAGCGCTCGCTGGACTCCGGAACTCGAAGAAAACGGCCGCTACTGCGTCTATATCTCCTATAAGACCCTGCCCAACAGCAGCTCCTGCGCACGCTACACCGTGGCCCACAGGGGCGGCAACAGCGAGTTTATCGTCAACCAGAAGATGGGCGGCGGCACCTGGATTTTCCTGGGCGAATTCGAGCTCGGCCCGGATTCCTACATCACCCTGGATAACGGCACTCCGGCAGGCCGCAGCCTCGAAAAGGGCAGCGTGGTGACTGCAGACGCCGTTAAAATCGGCGGCGGCATTGGAAAGATAGCCCGCGGCAAGGGTAAGGACACTTCCGAATGGGAGACCTCCGGCATCCCTTCCT
>JAGCUK010000055.1 GCA_017962925.1 Bacteroidales bacterium | reverse complement strand
GTAAAATGAAACAAGGAATCCATCCCGAATCCTACCGTCTTGTAGTTTTCAAGGATATGTCAAACGAGGACATCTTCATCACCAGGAGCTGCGCCACCACCAAGGAGACCATCACTGTTGACGGAGTTGAATATCCCCTCGTAAAGGTTGAGATCTCCAACACTTCTCATCCGTTCTACACCGGCAAGACCAAGATCGTCGACACCGCCGGACGTGTTGATATGTTCTACCAGAGATACAAGGCAAGAAAGAAATAATTCCTCTTTCTTGAACAGGATAACAAAAAGCAGCGACAAGGTCGTTGCTTTTTTTGTATATTTGTGCGTTATGACGTTAATAAAATCTATATCCGGTATCAGGGGAACCATAGGAGGCGCTCCAGGTGATGCCCTCACCCCTGTCGACATTGTCAAGTTCTGCTATGCATATTGCAGCGAACTTCGCAAGCGTAAAACCCCCAATGGAGCCAAGTATAAAGTGGTTGTCGGCCGGGACGCCCGCATCAGCGGCGTGATGGTGGAGAACCTCGTCTGCGGCACCCTTATCGCCTGCGGCGTGGATGTGGTGAAGTGCGGATTCGCATCCACCCCCACCACCGAACTGGCAGTGCGCTTCGCGAATGCGGATGGCGGCATCATCCTTACCGCATCCCACAACCCCCGCCAGTGGAACGCTCTCAAGCTCCTGAACGAGCAGGGCGAGTTCCTTACGGCAGTGCAGGGCCAGGCTATCCTGGACTGCGCGGAGAAGGGAGAATTCGACTTCGCGGACGTGGATGAGCTGGGAGTGATCACCGAGCATGATTTCACCGATGAGCATATAGAGGCAGTCCTCGCCCTCGAGGCGGTGGATGCCGAGACCATACGCAAGGCCGGTTTCAAGGTAGTGCTGGACGCCATCAATTCAGTAGGAGGCATCATCATGCCCCGCCTGCTGCAAAAGCTTGGCGTAGAGTGCATTACGCTCAACGGCGAGCCCACCGGGGACTTCGCCCACAATCCCGAACCCCTTCCCAAGAACCTCATAGACCTGAGTGAGACCGTCAAGCGTGAAAAGGCAGATCTCGGCATCAGTGTCGATCCTGACGTGGACCGCCTTGCATTCATCTGCGAAGACGGAGAGCCTTTCGTTGAGGAATATACTCTCGTGGCAGTGGCGGATTATCTGCTGGACGAGGCAGTGCGCAAGGGTGTCAAGAACCTCGCCACCGTCTCCAACCTTTCCTCCAGCCGCGCCCTGCGCGATGTCACCGAGGCCCACGGCGGCACCTATTACGCATCAGCCGTAGGTGAGGTCAATGTCACTACCAAGATGCACGAGGTGAACGCCCTGATAGGCGGCGAAGGCAATGGGGGAGTCATCTATCCTGCCAGCCACTGCGGCCGCGATGCCATGGTGGGCGTGGCCCTCTTCCTCAGCAAACTCGCACATAACGGCCTGAAGGTCAGCGAATACAAGAAAACGCTGCCTCAGTACTTCATAGCCAAGAACCGCATCGACCTTTCGGACAGCGCCCTCATCGACAAGATCCTGGGAGCGATGAAGGAGACCTTCAAGAACGAAAAGGTAAATACTATCGACGGTGTGAAAGTGGACTTCGAGAGCGCTCGCGAGTGGGTGCATCTCCGCAGGTCCAACACCGAACCCATCATCCGCGTCTATTCCGAGGCTCCCACAGAGGAGCGCGCAATCGCCCTCGGCAACGAGGTGGTCGCCCTTGCAAATAAAATCATAGGCTGATGTTTTCCTTCCGCACAACTCCCATAGAGGACCAGCTGGACAAGGCCTTGCTCGACGGCAAGGTCGGGGTGTTCTGCACTCAGGCCTGCTGGGATGCGGATAAGGAGAGCTATCTCTACGAGACCTTCCGCCGCAGGGGCAACCTTGCGAAGATCTTCCTTCCGGGGGATGAGGCAGTGCCCGGCACCGCCCATATATCCTTCGAAGAAGAGGATCTGAAGGTGCTGGATGCGGTTGTGGTGGAGGTGCAGGACGCCGGCTCGCGGTATTTCCCCATCACCATCGACGTGCTTCGGCTGATTTCGGTGCTGGCGGGGATGGAGAATGCGCCGGCACTCTACATAGTGGACCATCCCAACCCTGCCGGGCGCGAGGTGGAGGGGACTCTTCCTGCCGGCGAGACCGATGTCTGGACCCCGGCCGCAGTGCACAGGCACGGGCTTACCCTTGGCGAGCTGGCGCAGATGTATATCAGCGAGATAGGCGCGCAGATCTCCCTGCACGTGATATCGGCGGAGCTGGCGGCTACCGCTCGCACCCTGATGCCGTGGATGATTCCTCCGGCATCCGATTTCGCGGGAGTCTTCACCCCCTATTTCTACTGCGGCGGCAAGCTCTGGACAGACACTAATATCAACCCCGGCCTCGGCACGGTACGCCCCTACGAGATGATAGGTGCCCCCTTCATCAAAACCGAAGGCAATCCTATTCCCATGCCGGAAGGAGTGCTGGCACGCCCGTGCTCATTCATCCCCCTTACAGGCCTCTACGAGGGCGAACGCTGCTACGGATGGCAGTTCATACTCACCCCCGGCACCCGCTATCATTCGCTTCTCCACACCATCCAGCTGATGCGCTGGTTCAGCGAGAGATATTCCCAGTTCCACATCCAGGAGAGCCTCTATGGCCGCCTGGCGGACCCGGTGATGGCGGAATACCTGCGCGGAGGCATCACCTTCGACATCGTGGAAGAGCATGTCAAGAGCGAAGAGCAGAAGTGGATACGCAAGGCCAAGCGTTTCCTGCTCTACGACGACCAGCCCATACGCATTAAATGAATCCTATTTTTTAAACCTTATTATTTATTATGAAAAAAGTTTTAACCCTTCTTGCAATCGCCGCAATGGTTGTGGCTTGCAACACCAAGAAGCCTTCAGCAGAAACCGTTTCTGCAGAGGCACAGAAAGCCGCTACGGCCCTCATGACCGCTATCGCATCCGGAGATGACGCCGCCATCAAAGAAGCTGTCGCTGCAAAGCAGGCTGTTCTGAAGAAATTCAAGATCGAGGATGACGAGGAACTCGATGCAGTTTTCAATGATGCATTCGATGTCGTTCTCGAGGACAACGGCGTGGATGAGGAAGAGATCGACGCTCTCCTCAAGCTCCGCGGAATCGAACTCCCCGTGCTTGAAAAGGCCGCTGTAGAAGGCGCTGCTGCCGAAACTGCCGATAAGGCGGAAGAGATAGTGGAAGGCGCTGCAGAGGAAATCACCGAAGAGGCCGCAAAGAAGGCTGCAGAGGCCGCTGAGGCTGCCAAGGAGACAGTTGAAGAGGCTGTCGAAGAAGAAGGCATTCCTTTCATCCTCGTTGAGCAGAAGCCTGGATTCGGTGGCGCAGGTGCCGATGAATTCGGAAAGTGGGTTGCCAACAACATTGTCTATCCCGAGAACGCAAAGGCAGCCGGCAAGGAAGGCCGCGTTACCCTCAAGTTCAAGGTTGACAGGGATGGCAGCATCAAGAACGTGAAGGTTGTCAAGGGTGTGGATCCCGAACTCGATGCAGAAGCAGTTCGCGTCGTTTCTTCCGCTCCCGCATGGACTCCCGGCATGCAGAACGGCGAGCCTGTGGCAGTCAACTACGTATTCCCTGTAGTTTACAAGATTCAGTAATCAAAGGGGATCGACGTCGGTAATGACGTCAGCTTTGAAATTGCTCCGGAAGGCCTCCACGGTTTTCCGGAGTATTTTTTTGCTCTCCTGGAGCTGCTTGTCGCGAGGGAGGGCAATTCGCACGGCATCAGCCAGCACCATGGGGGAGAATCCGGCCTTCTGAAGGCTTTTGCCCAGAGATTCGGCCGTGGTGGCATCGTGCACGCGGAGTTCTATCAGACGATAATATGGCGGCAGGTTGAAGTTCCGGCGCTCTTCCAGCAAAGGCTCCGCCGAGTTCAATGAAAACACCTGGTGGCCTGCCTGCCTTGTTTGCACCATCAGCTTCGGACAAGTGCTTTTCAGGCGCTCCAGGAACTGGAATGCGTGCTCATCCGAGCGGAAATCCGCCGGATTGAAAAGAGCATCCGCATTCAGAATGCCCACAAGATCGTAGGCGGAAAGGTCGGTTTTGGCGGCCTGGGGGAAAGTAAACACATCTGCCTGAACTTCTCCCACTTCCTCAGGCTTTTCGAACCCTCGGATCAGTGCGGTACGTTTGCTCCAGCGCATGGCGTCCAGGAGCTTGCGGGAATAGACTCCGCACATGCCGTTCTTTTTCCGCTCTGCGGAGATATCGATCAGGGTAAAATTGCATCCGGGGTGCATCTCGCGGCCGTCCGGATTCCTGTCGATCAGGCAATAGCGGCCGCTGCGGGCGTTCAGGATGGATTCGAGGGAAGGGGAGTCTGAGCCCAGTATGATGCTGCAGCCATGGATGCGTGCGAGCTGCACTGCGCAATCGCGGGCGTTGTAGCGCGGGGCGGTGTCGCTCTGTTTGTAGAAAAGGGATTCCTCGTTATCCACTATTATCAGGCCCAAGTACCTATGGGGGATGAAGATGGCCGAGCGGGTGCCCACGAGAACGTATGGCCTGCCTGAGCGGACGGCGTCGTTGATGCGCCTCTGAGCTGCGCGCGTCATTTGCGAATGGTGCACCAGCACCAGATCCCCGAAGCTTGCTTTGAGAGCCTCGCAAAGGCTGCCTGCCAGCGCGATCTCATTCACCAGTATGCAGACGTTTTTCCCCTTCCGGAGCTGCTCTGTGGCGGCCTGCACGTAGTTCTGGATGCGGCCGGAGGATTTCAGGAGTATGGGTTTGCCGGATGCCAGAGCATCGGCGAGTATGGGTTCTGGAGCGCTCTCCGGGATGCCTTTGAGAAGACGGGACCAGTCCTGCCCCGCCAGATTCAGTTTTTGGCTGAAGGATGCCAACCTGTCTTTAGCAGCCTGAAGCTCGGCCAGGATTGCCCCGCGCTGGCTCTCCAGACGGGTGCGCACGGCCTCTCCATGCTTCTTGGCGAGATCTGCCTCCTTGGCCTCCAGGCGTGCCTCCAGCCTTGCGATCCGCTGCTTCCAGACCTCGATGGTCCGTTCTTCCAGCGCCTCCTTGCGCTGCTGGCTGCGGGCGCTGCTTTCCTCTGCTGCCGTTTTCAGCCCTGGATATGCGGCCTTATAGACCTCTCCCACGGTGCAGAGGTAGTAGTCGGCGATGAATCGCCAGAGGCTGATTTCTTCGGGAGAGATAGGATCGAGTCCGCTTTCGATAGTCAGCACTGGCTGGATACGGGATTCATCGATGTCGGGGGTGATATCCACTGCCGACACCACTCCCACAGTTCTCCTGCCGGCGAATCTGACGATAACGCGCTGACCGGTGCGGATGTCACCGGTCTGCCAATAACAAGGCTCCCACTCCAGGCGGAGTGGGAGTATAAGCTTTATGTAGCGCTTTTGGGGCACTATTAGAGGGTGCCTGCTTCAGCTGCCTTGATCATATCCTCGTTCGCGGTCACATAAACCTCGACGCGGCGGTTCTGGGCACGGCCTTCAGCGGTGTCGTTGGTGGCGACGGGGAGGTCGTAGGACTTACCCTCGGCAACGATCTTGTTCTTCAGACCAGCCTGTGCAAGGCACTTCTCGACTGCTGCTGCACGCTGCTTGGAAATCTTCTGGTTGACTGCTGCGGTGCCGGTGTTGTCGGTGTGGCCCCAGATGGTGATATCTGTATCGGGCAGATCGACCATGGCTGCTGCAAAGTCCTTGATGGATTTCTCTGCCTCAGGGCTGAGAACGGTCTCGTTGGTCTTGAAGAGGATGCCGTTGTCGAAAGTGACGCGGATTGCCTCGAGGCCATTGATCTCGAAGGTCTCGACCTTGGCGTTGAGAGCTGCGAGTTCGGCAGCCTTCTTGTCCATCTTCTGGCCGATGAGTGCTCCGGTAGTTGCGCCTACTGCGGTTCCGGCAGTTGCGCCGATAGCTGCAGACTTGATGTCGCCGCCGATCAGATAACCGAGGGCTGCGCCTGCGATTGCGCCGCCGCCAGCTCCCCAAAGGGTGCCCTTGCCGGCCTTGTTCATGTTAGAGCAGCTGGAGAAAATGAGTGCTCCGCAAAGTGCAAATGCAAGAATCTTTTTCATAATGCTTAATTGATAGAGTTATTTGGTTATAAGTGTTTCCTTGATGCAAATATAAAAAATTTTTTTGCGTGTTCACCATTTTTGTATATCTTTGCAGTCCCAAACCAAAACGGTGCTGTAGCTCAGATGGTAGTGCAAAGGACTGAAAATCCTTGTGTCGGCAGTTCGATTCTTCCCAGCACCACTAAACTCGGCCTTCTACATACGTAGGAGGCCGATTGCTATTTAAATGTGGCTCGTTTGTGGCTCGTTTGTTACACTTTCTGTCATTGCG
>JAGCUK010000054.1 GCA_017962925.1 Bacteroidales bacterium | reverse complement strand
GGCGGCATGGGAAAGATAGCCCGCGGCAAGGGTAAGGACACTTCCGAATGGGAGACCTCCGGCATCCCTTCCTACCTCGAGGGCGCGATGTACTGGGAGCACTGGGCCGGAATGCCATACGACCGCATCCACCAGTGGGACAAGGACTACACCTGCGATTTCGCCTCCCGCGGCGAGTGGGTGAAGATGATGAAGGACGACAAGAACATCCCCATAGACCTCTCCCTGGCCTTCCACACCGACGCTGGAATCACTCCCAACGACTCCATAGTAGGCACGCTGGCCATCTATACCCTCAAGGCGGATGGCATACGCAAGTTCGCCGACGGCAAGGACAGGGCGGCCTGCAGGCTCCTCACAGACTGGGTGCAGACTCAGATAGTGGAGGATCTGAGGGAGGATTACGACTCCCTCTGGACCAGGAGGCAGGTCTGGAACCGCTCCTACTCCGAATCCCGCACCACCGACGTGCCCGGGATGCTGCTGGAGCTGCTCTCGCACCAGAACTTCGCGGACATGAAGTTCGGGCTGGACCCCGGCTTCCGCTTTACCGCCTGCAGAGCCATCTACAAGGGCATGCTGAAGTTCCTGAGCACCTACTACGGCGAGAGCTATGTGGTGGCTCCCCTGCCCGTCGAGGACTTCTCCGCAACGTTCGGAGATGATGGATATGTGGTTCTGAACTGGAAGCCGGTCGAAGATAAGAAAGAGCCTACCGCCACCCCGACAGAGTACCTCGTTTATACCATGGTGGATGACGGAGCCTTCGACAAGGGAGTCAAGGTCAGCGAATGCCACTTGTCTCTCCCCATAGAAAACGGGCACCTTTATTCCTTTATGGTGGAAGCATGCAACCATGGCGGACGCAGCTTCCCCTCGGAGATACTGAGCATAGGCCAGGCATCGGCATCTGCAAGGAAAGTGCTGATAATCAACAATTTCGACCGCGTAAGTGCTCCTTCCTGGTTCGATTCCGAGAAATACGCAGGCTTCGATGCCAGGCTGGACGGCGGAGTGGCCTGGACCAAGGATATATCCTACGGCGGAGAGAGCTGGGAATACCGCAGGGACAAGAAATACATCAACAACACTGCGCCCGGTTTCGGGGCCACCGAGATAGACATGGCAGGCTTCCAGCCGGCAGGCAACAGTTTCGACTATCCTGCCGTGCACGGACGCGCCCTGCTGGATCTGGGATACTCTTTCTGCTCCATGAGCCGCAGCGCCTTCGAGAAGGGCCGTACGGGGCAGTATTTCGCGCTGGACGTCATCTGCGGCAAGCAGATCAGCACTCTGGTCGGAAATCCCGGCAAAGGGCCCAGATTCAAGGTTTTCCCCGCAAAATTCATTCAAGCCCTCCGGGAATCCACCGCAGCTGGCACGAACGTGCTGATTTCTGGCGCATACATCGCCACGGACGCCTGGGATGAATTCTACCCTATCGGAGATACCAAATACCAGGAGGATGCCCGCTACTTCATTGAGCACGTGCTCGGCTACCGCTGGACCACCACCAGAGGGTCGGTGAACGGCCGCGTCAAGTTCGACGGCGAGGAGTACCGCTTCGCCAACGAGCCCAACGAGGACAGCTACTGCGTGGAGACGGCCGGCGGCATCAAGCCCTCCGGCGGAGGCAAGACCATCGCCACCTACAGCAACCGCACAGGTGCCGGGGTTTATCATGAGTTCGATGGCTACCGGGTGGTGGCCTGGAGCTTCCCGCTGGAACTGACCGAAGGTAAAGAGCAACTTAAGACAATTATAGATAAATCATTGAAATACTTTTAATAACACTATGGAAAAGAACAAATTCAGAGTCGAGTCCGACCTGATTGGCGAGCTCGAAGTGCCTGCCGAGGCCTACTATGGAGTGCAGACCCAGAGGGCCATCAACAATTACAAGATTTCCACTACCCACATGAGCGATTATCCCGAGTATATAATCGCCATCGCCTATGTGAAATGGGCGGCTGCCGCGGCCAACGCCGAGCTCGGTGCCCTGGATCCGACAATCGCAGATGCAATCTGCAAGGCCTGCAAGGAAATCGTGAACGGCAAGCTCCACGACCAGTTCCCCGTGGACATGATGCAGGGCGGCGCCGGCACCTCGGTGAATATGAATGCCAACGAGGTTATTGCAAACAGGGCTCTGGAGATTATGGGCCACAAGAAGGGTGAATATCAGTTCTGCTCCCCCAACGACCATGTGAACTGCGCCCAGTCCACCAACGATGCCTATCCTACCGCTTTCCGCTATACCTTCGTGAGGATGAACAGGCATCTGGTAAAGGCCCTGCAGGATCTGATCGATTCTCTCCGTGCAAAGGGCGAGGAGTTCAAGGATATTCTGAAAATGGGTCGTACCCAGCTCCAGGATGCAGTGCCTATGACCTCCGGACAGGAGTTCAACGCATTCGCGAACAACCTTGAAGAAGAACTTGCGAATCTTGAGCGTAATGCAGTGCTGCTCAAGGAGATAAACATGGGTGGAACAGCTATCGGCACCGGCCTGAACGCAGTTCCCGGCTTTGCCGAACTCTGCACCGCCAAGATGTCTGAACTTACAGGAGACAAGTTCCTCAAGGCACCCGACCTGGTGGAGGCAACTCCCGATACCGGCGCCTATGTGAGCTACTCAGCAGCCCTGAAGCGTCTGGCCATCAAACTCAGCAAGACCTGCAACGACCTCCGTCTCATGGCTTCCGGCCCCCGCTGCGGCCTTCACGAGATCAATCTGCCCCCTATGGCACCTGGTTCTTCCATCATGCCCGGCAAGGTGAATCCCGTTATCCCCGAAGTCACTAACCAAGTGTGTTTCAAGGTGATAGGCAACGATACCACTGTTGCATTCGCCGCCGAAGCTGGCCAGCTCCAGCTGAATGTAATGGAGCCCGTGATAGTGCAGTCCGTGCTGGAAAGCATCACCTGGCTCACCAATGTAATGAATACCCTGCGCGAGAAGTGCATAGTGGGCATTACAGTCAACAAGGAGCACTGCTACGAGATGGTCAAGAACTCAATAGGCATAGTCACAGCCCTGAATCCTTATATCGGCTATAAGAACAGCACAAAGGTCGCCAAGGAAGCCCTGGCAACCGGAGGTAGCGTCTATGATATTGTTCTTGAGAAAGGACTGATGAGCAAGGAAGATCTGGACAAGGCTCTGGATCCGGTGGCCATGCTCCACGCTCACAAGCTCTAGCGCTTAGACTTTTGATACTCTTCCTGGGCGTCTTTGATCTCTTGCGGGATCGGGCGCCCGGTTACTTTTTCTATGGCAGCAAAACTGCCCAGATCATCCCATGGCCAGTCGCCCGGAATACACCAGACATCAGGGGATTTTTCCATCACCGCATAGTCGATAGAGATCTTCTCGCAGGTAGGGAAAAGACGGGCCAGTTCGGCCTCTTCGGAAGGGGTGTAAAACGAGGGTTCCAACTCGTCCATAATGGCCGCGATGCCGGGTGCGTGAGCGCGGATTTCAGACTCCACGGTGGAGCTGCTCCAGACGAAAATTCCGGCGTTCCAGAGGTAATTTCCAGCCTCAAGATAGCGTTTTGCGGTCGCGAGGTCCGGTTTTTCGCGGAAAGACGCAACTTTTACTATATCCGGCTGATTATCAATGGTTTGCATTTCATCAAGTGACGAAATTTCGATATAACCATAGCCAGTATTGGGATTTGAAGGCTTTATGCCAACACACACGATAGCGGGCTTGCCGGTGCTCGTAAATTTGAGGGCTTTCCTAATCGTAACTGCGTATGAATCAACGCATGAAACAAAAGCGTCAGAAGGGCTAACAACTATGTTACATTGCCCAAAACGGGCTTTTATCTTCCAAATTGCGTAAGAAATGCACGGAGCGGTGTTCCGAGGGGCCGGTTCAGCCAGTATCTGATCGTCCGGAATGTCCGGTAATTGCTCCTTTATCCAGTGCACGTAATCCTTCGAAGTCACCACCCAGAAACGGGCCTCCGGATCCACTGCTTTGAAGCGCTCATAAGTCATCTGGATGAGGGTCTTCCCTACCCCCAGAAGGTCGAGAAACTGCTTGGGTTTTTCGGCCGTGCTGAGAGGGTAAAGACGGGTCCCCTGACCACCTGCCATTATTACTATATGATTGGTCATAGTCTTGCTTTTTGTTCTGCGAATATACGCAGTTTTTTGCTAACTTCGCGTCGTATGAAATATGATCTTGTCATTTTCGACCTGGACGGCACTTTGCTCAACACTATAGAGGATCTCGGCACCGCGGTCAACCATTCCCTCTCCCTCCGCGGGCTTCCGCTCCACAGCATGGAGGAATATCGCGGCAAGGTCGGGCATGGAATACGGGACCTGGTCACCAAATCCCTGCCTGAGGAGCTTCGTGCAGATGCCGCTTATGTGGATTCTGCCCTGAAAGACTTTCGGGAATACTATTCCAGCCATATAGATGTGCACACCAGGCCCTATGAAGGCATGGTGCAATTACTTGAAGACCTGCATAAGGCAGGAACACGTATCGCAGTGGCTTCCAATAAGTTCCAAGAGGGAACGGAGCGGCTGGTCAAGGAGTTCTTTCCGGGAGTGGAGTTCGCCGCCATCTTCGGCAACAAGGAAGGTTTCCCTCTCAAACCGGATCCGGCCATAGTGGAAGAAGCCCTGAAGGCTGCAGGGACCGGCAAGGATAAGGCGGTGATGGTGGGAGATTCCCGCACCGACATCCTAACCGCGGTCAACGGCGGCATAGGTGCAATGGTGGTCAGCTGGGGCTTCAGACCGCGCCAGGAGCTGCTTAACGCCCTGAACGAGCTCTCCCCTTCCGGAAGCCTTGCAGATGACGCAGAGCAACTCAGGAGCCTCCTGGGGGCAATTTAAAAAATAATTGAAAAATATTTGGATTATTAAAGCTAAAGTTATACCTTTGCAATCCCGTTTTTAGGGCGGAGGACTCGTTAGCTCAGTTGGTAGAGCACAACACTTTTAATGTTGGGGTCTCGGGTTCGAGCCCCGAACGGGTCACAAAGATTGAAATTATGCACCCTTAGCTCAGCTGGTAGAGCAATTGACTCTTAATCAATGGGTCCAGGGTTCGAGCCCCTGAGGGTGTACAAAAGAAGAGCAG
>JAGCUK010000053.1 GCA_017962925.1 Bacteroidales bacterium | reverse complement strand
GAGATTGTCATTCCGGGCGCAGCGAAGGAATCCATTTCGATCACCCACCTCGCGAAGCACACCTCTCCCCGCCGCGAAACGCTGCTCCGAGATTGGGAATTCCGTCCGGAAGAAGGGGATTGGAAGAAAGTGCGTGTACCCCACGACTGGGCCATTTACGGTCCCTTCTCGGAAAACAGCGAACTGTGGAATGGTACTGAAGGGTGGGTTAACAATCCCGGAAGGACCGGAGCTCTCCCGTGGGAGGGAATAGGATGGTACAAAACTACTTTCAACGTTCCAGAAGGCAAGAATGCCACATTGCTTTTTGATGGCGCCATGAGCCATGCCACGGTGTTTGTGAATGGAAAGGAAATCTATTCCTGGCCGAATGGCTACAGCGCCGTTCCCGTGGATGTCGGTGATGCGGTCGAGCCTGGCGAGAATACTGTGGCGGTGCGCCTTGAGAACCTGCCGGCAAGTTCTCGCTGGTACCCTGGTGCAGGGCTGTATCGCAACGTACATCTGATTACTACCAATCCTGTTCACATCCCCGTCTGGGGCGTGACAATCACTACCCCCGAAGTCTCTGCTGAAAAGGCTATAGTTTACGTGAAAACCACGGTGGAGGGCGTTGAGGGGCAGAATGTGATTGTTAAAACATCGATCCTGGACAAAAATGGCGTTGTCATTACGAGCGGAGCGAAGGAATCTTTCACCATCGCCAACCCGCAACTCTGGAGCCCGGAGCACCCCAACCTCTATAAGGCCGTCACATCCGTCTATTCCGATGGTAAGTTGGTAGATGAAGGTACTACCATCTTCGGCATCCGCAAGGCTGAGTTCATTGACGGGAAGGGCTTTTTTCTCAACGGGGAGCCTATGAAGTTCAAGGGAGTCTGCCTGCACCACGACCAGGGGCCTCTTGGCGCTGCCGTAAGCGTGCCTGCGTTGAGGCATCAACTGGAAATCCTCAAGGATATGGGCTGCAATGCCATCCGTACCTCCCACAACCAGCCGGCGCCGGAATTGGTGCTGCTATGTGATGAGATGGGCTTTATGATGATGGTGGAGGCCTTCGACGAATGGAAAGGTGCGAAATGCGAAAACGGTTACCATAAACATTTTGATGATTGGGCGGAGAGAGACCTCTCCGGGATGATCCGGTGCTTCCGTAATAACCCCAGCGTTATTATGTGGAGCACCGGCAACGAGGTGTGCAGGGTAAAGGACAATCCTAAGGAGGGACTTGCAGAGGCAAAGTTCCTGACCGAAATCTGCCATAGGGAAGACCCGACGCGTCCTGTAACCGTGGGAATGCATATGTGGCAGCGATTCCTTCATAAGGAATGGGTGGATGCATTCGATGTGATTGGTGTCAATTATCATCCCTGGAAGTTCCTGGTACTTCGGAAAAAGGTCGGGGACCGCCTGATCCTTGGTGCGGAGAGCGGCTCCACTCTCAGTTCCAGGGGCGTTTATCATCTCCCCGCCGTCAAGCAGCGGGACATGACCCTGAGCCCGGACCAGCAGTGCTCTTCCTTCGATCTGGAGTCTACCTCCTGGTCCAACACGCCGGACTGCGACCTGGCCATGCACGAGGATTATCCTTGGGCTATCGGTCAGTTCGTGTGGACAGGATTCGATTATCTAGGAGAACCTACACCCTATGAGGCGGAATCCTATCCGAATCACAGTTCTATGTTCGGCACCGTGGATTTGGCTTCCATCCCCAAGGACCGTTTCTGGCTATTCCGCAGCGTCTGGAACGAATCGGCGCACACGCTTCATGTCCTTCCGCATTGGAACTGGGCCGACGGACAGGTGGTCCCGGTGTATGTTTATACGGATGCTCCGTCAGCCGAGCTGTACCTGAACGGAAAGAGCCTGGGGGTCAGGAACAAGGTGACGCCAAAGAAGAAGACCAAGGGGGACCGGCTGGAGAATGTCGAGGCCAGATACCGCCTTCGTTGGGACGTTCCGTTCGAAGCGGGAGAACTGATGGCTGTCTCTCTTGATGCTTCCGCCCATCCGGTGGATACCGCATTTGTGCGAACCGCCGGCCATGCCGCGGGCATCAAACTGGAGTACGATGGCCGCAGATTGCAGGCAGATGGCGAAGATTTGGCTTACGTGACAGTCAGCATAGTGGATACGGACGGCAATCTTTGCCCTCTGTCCGATGCCTTGGTGAACTTCGAGGTTTCCGGCCCCGGCACCTTCCGTGCCTGTGCAAACGGTGATCCTACCTGTACAGAATCATTCCAGGGGCCTTCGATGCATGTTTTCAACGGCAAACTGACTGCAATCGTGCAATCGTCTTCCGCCGAGGCCGGCAAGATCTACCTCCGCGCTTCTTCCCCCGGCCTGAAGGATGAAACTTTGATTATAAGAACACGTTTTTAGAAGCTTGTTATGAGAAGAATCGTATTTGCCCTGCTGACGCTTTTGCTGCTCACACCGTGCCGGGGGGCTTCCCGAAACCCTGTTCCGAAGGGCGTACAGACCACTGTCTACCAAAACGGGCAGGTGATAAGGATATATGATCGGAGCGTGACAGAGCCGGTCCGTATCTTCGTCATTTCAGATACTCATCTTTTCCGTAGCGATGAGCGCGAAGATCCGTACAGGCAATATAGCAAGCGTATGTCCAAGGCATATAACACCACACGTCATTTCTTGAGCGGGAAGCCGACGAATCCCGAAGAATCTTTGCTGCAGACGCTTTCTCTCGCCCGTGAAAAGAAGGCGGACGCCATTGCTGTTCTCGGTGATCTTGTGAGTTACCCATCGGAGGCCGGCGTGGAATGGGCTAAGGCCGTCCTAGATTCTTGCGGAATTCCGTGGTTCTACACGACCGGAAACCACGACTGGCATTATGAAGGTACGGAGGGCAGCGAGATTGACTTGCGTGAAGAATGGACCCGGAAGCGTCTGTTGCCACTTTACAAGAGTTATAATCACGAGTGTTACAGCGTTACAGTCAAAGGGATAAAACTGATATTTGTAGATAATGCCACGTATCAGATACTACCTTCCCAGTTGAAGGCATTTTCTGCCGAGATAAAGGGGAAAGAACCTAAACTCCTGTTCGGGCACATACCTTATTATGCGCCGGGCTACGGCATAACGACGGTAGCCCATCCAGACTGGGGCTATGACACCGACCGGGGCTACAGGGCTGAAAGGCGGGAGCGCTGGCCGGTGGACGGTTTTAATAAGACTACTATGGATTTCTGGCGGGCCATATTGAAAGCTACCCGTCGAAACCACCTTGTGGCGAGTTTCTCCGGGCACCATCATGTGCAGCAGACAGCCATTGTGGACAGTTGGACCCAGTTCACCGTCGCAGCTAACTGTCAGGGCGGCTATTTCGAAGTCGTCATCGAGCCTATGCCGGAAAAAAAACCGCAACTCTTTCGAGCTACGGTTATCTTTCATAAAAAGGGGAGATTCTTACTGATCTTCCTCGAGACGGAGTTTCTGCACATAGACAGCCTTCTCCTTCGCAAGACGCTTCAGCACGGAGGGTTTTTTGAACTCCTTGCGGGCGCGCATTTCGCGAACGGCACCGGTCTTTTCGAATTTGCGCTTGAATTTCTTCAGGGCCCTTTCGATGTTCTCACCGTCTTTAACAGGTACTATAATCATTTAAAAATCACCTCCTTTTCGATTAAGTGGCTGCAAAGGTAGAAATTTTTTCTGAAACTACAACATCTGCACGAAATCTTTCATTCCTTCGGTGGCCACTTTGCGGATGTGCACTATACGGGTGTCCCAGAGGGGCACGTCTGCCGGGTCTATGATGTAGATGGGCGCCTCGGCGGAGGCATAACGATAGAGGCCCGCGGCGGGATAAACCTGCAGGGAGGTGCCCACTATCAGCACTATATCCGCCTGGGAAACCAGGTCGATCGCCTGCTCCATCTTGGGCACGGCCTCGCCGAAGAAGACTATGTGCGGGCGGAGCTGCACTCCGTTCGGGGCCTTGTCGCCAAGGTGCACGGCATCGTAGCCCACGTCGAAGACCTGTCTCTCGCTGAAACCGTCGTGGTCGTTATAGCAGTTCTCGGGCCTTACCTTCGTGGCCTCTCCGTGAAGGTGGACCACATGGGTGCTACCGGCACGCTCGTGGAGATTATCAACATTTTGCGTGATTACATCCACTATGTAATCCTTCTCCAGCTCCGCGATTGCCCGGTGGGCGTCGTTGGGGCGTGCTTCCTTAAGGTGCTCCCGTTGCATATTGTAGAACTCCAGCACCTTGCTGCGGTCCTTGTACCACCCCTGGATGGAGGCGACTTCCATGGGATCGTAATTGTCCCAGAGCCCGCCGTTGTCGCGGTAGGTCCCGAGCCCGGATTCGGCACTCACGCCTGCTCCGGTGAGAACTGCTATCCTCTTTTTCATTCGTCGTTCATTTTAAAGAAATACTTCCTCGCCCAGTACTCGAAAAGCGGATCCAGCACCTTCGGCTCGTCGTTTTCGCCGAAAGTGATGATCTCCTTCTTGCAGAGAGCGTCCTTGATCCTGCGCACATTGGCGGAGGAGTGGAGCTGGTAGCGCTCTATCACCTCCGCCGAGCTGAAGCGCTTGCATCCGTCCAGAGTGGCTTTCAGCAGCGAGACCTGGAATCCGGTAAGATCCGATACGAGCTCCTTGAAGCGGGGTTCATGGATGGAGATGAGCATGTCCAGAGCCTCCTGGAGGGTGGCATCGGTGATGTAGCCTTTGGTGAGATGGTCGCAGATGGATGCGAAGTGATTGATATACCAGATGTTGCCGTGGAAGCGCTTGCAGACGCTCATCATCAGGTCCCGGTCGATAACCTTGCCGCTGGTGAGGAAGCCGCGGACTATGTGATCGGTGATTTCACGCGATTCGATTTCCCCCAGGCTCACATGATTCACCTGGCGGTGGAAGAACACTTTTTCTTCG
>JAGCUK010000052.1 GCA_017962925.1 Bacteroidales bacterium | reverse complement strand
ATTGTGGGAAACATTCCCCTGTTCTTTTACCACGCAACCGGCGCAGGCCTCAGGATTGGCATTTATGAAGAGGGCTCCGTCCTCAACATCCTCTACCACGGCGTACGCAACGGCTGGTATCCGCCGCTTATCTTCCTTGGAATAGGCGCAATGACGGATTTCAGCGCGCTCATCTCCCAGCCTCGACTGGTGCTGATCGGCGCCGCTGCGCAGATGGGAATCTTCGGAGCATATCTGATGGCCCTGGCGCTGGGTTTTACCCCCAACGAGGCCGGTGCTATCGGCATTATCGGCGGAGCGGATGGTCCCACCGCCATCTTCCTGAGCGGCAAACTGGCTCCGGAACTGATGGGTGCGATTGCCGTTTCGGCATACTCCTACATGGCTCTGGTGCCGGTTATCCAAAAGCCTATCATGCTGCTGCTCACCAGCAAGAAAGAGCGCTGCATCCACATGGCAAAGCCCCGCACGGTCAGCCGCAGAGAGAAGATTATCTTCCCTATCATCGGTTTCATCTGCACCGCATTCATCGTGCCTTCAGGTCTGCCGTTGCTGGGAATGCTGTTCTTCGGTAACTTGCTGAAGGAGTCCGGCGTAACCCGCCGCCTGGCAGAAACTGCACGCGGTCCGCTCATCGACGTGGTTACTACGCTGATCGGTTTGACCGTAGGTGCATCCACTCAGGCAGACGTGTTCCTGAACGGGCGTTCGATTCTGATTTTCGGTCTTGGTCTGCTGTCCTTCATTATAGCTACCTTCTGCGGAGTGTGTTTCGTTAAGATTATGAACCTTTTCTGCAGGGAAGACCGCAAGATTAATCCGCTGATCGGCAATGCCGGCGTTTCTGCAGTTCCGGATAGCGCACGCGTTTCCGAAGCTGTGGGTCTCGAATGCGATCCGTCCAACCACCTGCTGATGCACGCGATGGCGCCCAACGTCGCCGGTGTCATAGGTTCAGCAGTCGCCGCCGGTATCCTGCTGGGATTCCTTGGTTAAAGTCGATGGCAGCTAAATAGCTGGCATACAACGATATGCAAAAAGTCTCCCCCTTGTTATTCAGGGGGAGACTTTTAATATCTACCTGCTAATCAGGCACTTAGCCGCCACGGCACTATTTGCCGAGCTTTATTCTTAGATGATCTATCATGTCCCGCGACATGGAATCCAGATCGTAATGAGGCATCCAGCCCCATTCGGCGCGGGCACAGGAATCGTCCATGTTGTCCGGCCACGAATCTGCGATAGCCTGGCGGACAGGATCCACCTCGTACCGCATTTTCGCGTCAGGGATAATCTTCTTGATGGCCGCGAACACATCTTCCGGAGCAAAGCTCATGGAAGCAATGTTGAATGAATTGCGGTGGATGAGCTTGAAAGGATCGGCTTCCATAATATCTACGGCCGCCTTAAGGGCATCGGGCATATACATCATATCCATCAGCGTTCCCGCTGCGATGGGGCAGACGAATTCCTCGCCTTTAACGGCAGCGTAGTAAATCTCAACTGCATAGTCGGTAGTGCCACCACCGGGAAGAGTCTTGTAGGAAATCAAACCGGGGAAACGGACCGAACGGGTATCTACGCCATACTTATGGAAATAATAATCGCTCAAAAGCTCCGTGGCAACCTTGGTAACGCCATACATGGAGGTAGGACGCTGAATTGTATCCTGAGGAGTATCCTTGTGAGGGGTGGTGGGGCCGAAAGAGCCGATGGAACTCGGAGTGAATACGGCACATCCGTGCTCGCGGGCGACCTCGAGGATATTGATAAGGCCGTTCATCTGGATATCCCAGGCCTTGAGCGGGAACTTCTCCGCAGTCGCGGAAAGCAATGCTGCAAGATTGTATATCGTGTCGATCTTGTACCTCCCGACAGCCTCGGCGATTTGAACTCCGTCAACCACGTTCACCACTGCGGACGGACCGCTCTCCAGAAGCTCTCCTTTGGGCTCGAATCCGGGAATATATCCGGCTACTATGTTGCCCTCGGGGTGTAACTGCCTTAGTTTCATTGTCAGTTCTGAGCCGATCTGGCCGGTCGAACCGATTATCAAAACATTTTTCATTTCAGAGTCACTAATTACGCTACAAATTTACTATTTTTGTTGTAAAGTTGAACTGAAACAATAATCAATATTTATGTACGGAAAATTCCAGAAATATCTTCAGGATGAGCTGAAAGCCATCGAAGATGCAGGTCTCTACAAGAAAGAACGTAATATCTGCTCGCCGCAGGGTGCCGAAATCACTCTAGAGGGCGGCAAGAAGGCGCTTAACTTCTGCGCCAACAACTATCTCGGCCTCTCGGACAATCCGCGCCTGATCGCTGCGGCAAAGAAAGCCATGGATGAGCGTGGGTACGGTATGTCTTCGGTGCGTTTCATCTGCGGAGCCCAGGATATTCACAGGCAGTTGGAAAAGGCCATAGCCAAGTATTTCCATACCGACGATACCATCCTCTACGCTGCCTGCTTTGATGCAAACGGAGGCGTTTTCGAGCCCCTTCTTACCGCTGAAGATGCTATCATCTCCGATGCTCTGAACCATGCATCCATCATCGACGGTGTCCGCCTCTGCAAGGCCGTGCGCTACCGTTATGCGAATGCTGATATGTCAGATCTGGAGGAGAAGCTCAAGGAAGCCCAGGCACAGAGGTTCCGTATCATCGTCACCGACGGTGTGTTCAGCATGGACGGCAACGTTGCCCCTATGGACAAGATCTGCGAACTTGCCGAGAAGTATGATGCCCTCGTAATGGTGGATGAAAGCCACTCCGCAGGCGTTGTTGGCAAGACCGGACACGGCGTAGCCGAGGAATTCAATCTCTACGGCCGCATCGACATCCACACCGGCACCCTCGGTAAGAGCTTCGGCGGTGCTGTGGGCGGATTCACCACAGGCCGTCAGGAGATTATCGACATTCTGCGTCAGCGCAGCCGCCCGTATCTCTTCTCCAACTCCCTCCCTCCCATGATCTGCGGCGCAGGAATCGAGCTCTTCAAGATGCTGGAGGAATCCGACGAACTGCACACCAAACAGCAGGAGAACGTGAAGTACTTCCGCGAAAAGATGCTCGCAGCAGGCTTCGACTGCAAGCCCACCCAGAGCGCGATCCTGGCCGTGATGCTATACGATGCACCTCTGAGCCAGAAGTTCGCTGCCCGCATGGCGGAAGAAGGCATCTTCGTAACCGGATTCTACTATCCCGTGGTTCCTAAGGGCCAGGCCCGTATCCGTGTGCAGATTTCTGCTGCCCACGAGAAGGAGCACCTCGACAAAGCCATTGCCGCCTTCATCAAGGTCGGCAAAGAACTAGGAGTTTTATAACTTTAATGAGCTATGAGCCTGCATAAAGTATTGCTAGTCTTTTTAATAGGTCTTTCTATTTCATGCTCTACTGAACAGTCAGAGTATGACTATTCTATTATGGGCTTGACATTAAATAATAAATTAATCTATGAACTAAATTCTGTGTTTTATGATTCAAAACCATTAGGTTCAAACAACCTAATTGGTTATACTGCCTATTTTTTCAAGGATTTTTATGATTCGTTTCCTATTGGAATAGATCATACATCCGTAAACCCTGAAAGAATTGTAATAGGTGCCAAGTCGTACGACAAGAAGGATAGTGATCTTGATTTGTCAAAAGACTTTATTTCACTCACAGTATCCTCATTACGAGCATATTATTCAAATACAAAACCCGGCAAGGACGATATTGAATCGGATAAAATCATTAATAACGTAAAGATTCACGCCCTGAAGATATTGGATAATAGTTCAAAAATAGAAGTGGCTATCGATGTTCTGTTTGCAGATGGTGATATTGCAAAGATTAGGTACGCAGGTCCCATTAAGCACTCCGGTATCTGTTACTATTAATCTGATTTCTACAAATATAAAAGCTCGGAGCCTAGGCCCCGAGCTTTTCTTTTGCGTATTCTGCAGTAAGTTTAAATACCTTTTTACGTGAGGATGGCGCTTCGTACATGGCGTCGTTCATGATGCGTTCGCAAATGGAACGCAGGCCGCGGGCGCCGAGTTTGTTCTTGATAGAAGTATCCACTATGATATCCAGCACCTTGGGCTCGATCTCCAGCTTTATACCGTCAATCTCGAACAACTTCTCGTACTGACGCAAAATAGCGTTCTTGGGCTCCACAAGGATCCTCTTCAACGCCTTGCGGTCCAGATTATCCAGACTCATGATCACCGGCAAACGACCGATAATCTCGGGAATCAGGCCATACTTGCGCATATCCTGGGCCTCCACATACTGAAGCAGATTGTCTTTGTCGACCTTCTGCTTCTCGTCTGAGCCGAAACCAATCACACGGGTATTCAAGCGCTGAGCAATAATTCGGTCGATCCCTTCGAAAGCACCGCCACAGATGAACAGCACGTTCTGAGTATTGAAGTGGATGAATTCCTGTTCCGGATGCTTGCGCCCGCCTGCTGGAGGAACGTTCACCACGCTGCCTTCCAGCAACTTCAGCAGGCCCTGCTGCACTCCTTCCCCGGAAACATCGCGGGTGATGGAGGGGTTGTCGCTCTTACGGGCGATCTTGTCTATTTCATCGATAAACACGATTCCCATCTCGGCCTGCGCCTGATCATAATCGGCATCCTGCAGCAGGCGCACCAGCAGACTCTCCACATCCTCACCCACATATCCAGCCTCGGTCAGCACGGTGGCATCCACTATCGCAAAGGGCACCATAAGCATCTTGGCGATAGTGCGGGCGAGCAAGGTCTTGCCGGTGCCAGTGGGGCCGACCAGAAGGATATTGCTCTTCTCGATCTCCACCCCATCGTCCGGATTCGCCAATACATTGTGCATCAGGCGCTTATAGTGATTGTACACCGCCACAGAAAGGAGCTTCTTAGCCCTCTCCTGCCCTATCACATACTGGTCCAGGAAGGCCTTGATCTCCTTCGGTTTGGGTACGCGCGCCTCAGTTTTTCCTGCCATTACTTCTTCTTTTTACGGAGGATCTTATCCACCATTCCATAGGCAAGAGCCTCCTCGGCATTCATCCAATAGTCACGGTCCGCATCAGCGAACACCTTGTCGAACTTCTGCCCGGTGTGTTCTGCTATGATACGGCAGAGTTCATCCCTGGTCTTTTCAATCTCTTTGGCAGCGATCAGAATATCCGATGCCTGCCCGCGGGCGCCTCCGAGAGGCTGGTGGATCAGCACTCGGCTGTGAGGAAGTGCAGAACGCTTTCCCTTGGTGCCGGCGCAGAGAAGCACGCTACCCATGGATGCGGCCATACCGGTGCAGACGGTGGCGATGTCGGGCTCGACTATCTGCATGGTATCGTAGATGCCAAGGCCTGCGGACACACTTCCACCGGGGGTATTGAGATAAAGGGTGATGTCGGAATTGTTCTCTCCGGAGGATGCCAGGAAGAGGAGCTGTGCCTGCACAATATTGGCCACGTCATCATCGATGGGAACCCCCAGGAAGATGATGCGGTCCATCATCAAGCGGCTGAACACATCCATCGATGCCACGTTCAGCTTGCGCTCTTCGATGATGGTAGGATTGATGTAGGAATCCAAGGCCGCGCCGTAACGGTGAAGGGTCATCGCCCCAACGCCCAGTTCAGACTTGGCGAATTTCTCGAAATCGGACATAATTATTTAAGTTCGCGGAATTTCTCCGATGTGATCTTCTTGGCCTTGATGGTGATTTCTTCCTTGAGTTTGCCGAAGACCTTACTGTCTTCCACCTGCTCCACGAGGCGGTCGATCTGCTTGCGGTCCCCCATCATATTCTGCACGGCCTCCTTGACGATCTCTTCGGGAACGTTGGGCATGCCGTACATGGCGTACTGATAGTGCACAAAGCCGACTGCGGCGTCCTGAATGTCCTTCTGCTCGACCTTGAAGTCATACTTGCGCATGAAGGCGCTGCGGATCAGCTGCCAGCGGAAATCTGCGAGGAATCCCTCGAAATCCTTCTCGATATCTTCCTTGCTCACCTTGCCGCCGTTGGCCTCGAAGAGCCAGCGCTTCATGAATGCCTCAGGAAGATCGAACTTGATCTTCTCCACGAAGTAGTCGCGGACATCCTTGGTCAACCTCCACTCAGCCTGCTGGGCATACTCAGACTCCAGGCGGGCATCCAGTTCCTTCTGGATATCCTCGTCGGACTTCTCTTCTTTCTTGTCCTCGTAGTACTTCTTGAGGTTCTTCAGCATATCTGCCTTCTCTTTGGCAGTAACGCTGATGGTATACTTGTTCACAGTATCTTCCTTGCCGGCGGACACTTCGAAATCGGGATAAGTGGCGATATCGAAGACAAACTTGAAGTCGTTGCCGTCCTTCCATTCCACCTCGGGCTGATTCTCGCTGCCGAGAGGCTCGCCGAGCACGTTCAGCTTATTCTCATCGATAAAATCCTGGAGCCCCTTCGAAATCACTTCGTTGACGGACTCTGCAAGAATCTGGTCGCCATATACGCGGCGCACGAGACTCTCGGGCACCATTCCCTTGCGGAAACCCTTGAAATCCGCAGTCTTGCGGCGCTGGGCCAGTTTCTTCTTTTCAATCTCTGCATAATCTCCCTGCTCGATATTCAGGGTAAGCTCGATGTTAAGAGCATCGACTTGTTTCTTTTCTAATTTCATTTCAGTATATCAATTAATTTGTTTTTACGTTTCGGATATGCGATTCGCCCGTGATACATCTGGGCGAGATAATTCTTGAGCGAAGCCTTGACAATGCCAAGGTCCTTCACGCTGATTTCAGCATCCTCGAACTGGCCTTCTTCCATCTTGCCGTCGACAATGCTCTCTACGAAGGCATCGAATGCCTCCGGAGTATATTCCTTAAGCGAACGGGATGCAGCCTCCACGCTGTCGCACAGCATGAGTATGGTCTGTTCCCGGGTGACCGGCTTAATGCCGGGATATGTAAATTCTCCCTTCTCCGCGGGTGAGCCGCCGGCCTTCAGGAATCGGTCGTAAAAGTAACTCACCACCGTGGTTCCATGATGAGAGAGGATGAATCCGCGGATGACATTGGGAAGCCTGTGCTTCTGCGCCAGCTCATCGCCATCGGTGATATGCTTGATGATGTCCTGGGCGCTCTGAATGGGCGATAAATCCTCATGATAGCGCTGCATACCATCTGCCAGCAGCATGGACTCATTCTCCACGAAGCACATGGGATTCAGCATCTTTCCGATATCATGATAGAGCGCACCGGCACGCACCAGCTGCACATTTGCACCCACTGCACCTGCCACTGCATCTGCCATATTCATCACCTGCAGCGAATGCTGGAAGGTGCCCGGGGCCTTCTGCTCCAGCTCCCTCAGGAGTTTGCTGGAGGTGTCGCAGAGCTCATTCAGCCTGTAAACGGATACGAGATTGAATATTTTCTCGAAGAGATAGGACAGCGGATAACCTGCAACGCAGAGGAATGCCGAGAAGAACAGCAGCCACGCCATCCTCAGGATATTGCCTCCGGTCAGATCCGTCAGGCGGAAGCCAAGGAAGACCACGAACAGCACCAGGAAGGTGATAAAGGCATTCACGAACTGCCTCCAGCCCTTGTTCAAGTGCTTGAAGGTGATCATGGAGATGACTCCACCGGCCACGAACATGGTATAGACCATCCGGCCGCTCTCTGCAAACAACAGCAGCGGGAGTATGGAGATGCAATATGCCATCGCCACCAGACGGTCGTCGAAGAATGCCTCCAGCAGCAGTGCACAGAGCACAAAAGGAATCGCGCAGAGGTATTCCGGATGCGTGCGTGGAATCACTATGGCCAGCACCGTGAAGACGGTGAAGATCAGAGTAAGATAAAGATATTTTCCACTGTCGTTGAATACCGTAGGATTGACCAGGCGGATAGCGAAGAAGAGGAAAGTCACAAGCAGCAGCGCAATAACTCCGTTCCCGAGCCAGAACAGCAAACCGGGCGTAGAGGAGCCCAAATTGGCATTGTATTCTTTCTCGTAGGAGTAGATCATCTGCGCGATTTCCGCGGTGACTATCTCATCTCTCGACACAATCAACTGCCCCTGACTCACATAACCTGAAGTCGGGGACACGGAGAGGCTCGCCTCGGCACTGAGCTGCTCGCTGGCAACACGGTCGTAAACCAGGTTGGGAACAACCAGATCCGTTGCAGAAACGCCCTTGAGCAAGGAATCCACCCTTACATCGGGGAAATCAGCGGCAAGCGTGGCAAGCAAAGCCTCACGCGCATCCGCCAGCCTGAGCACCTCTCCTGCGGGCCTCGCGGCAGCACGTTTATCCCTCTGGACATAGATGATATCGGAAGATCCAACTATGCCGTCATCTCCGACTACTCCCCTTTCATAAATATCCTCCAGAGCCTCTACAATCGCAGGGCGGAGGGAAGAATTCTCGCCGAGATCAAGTGCCTCGGCGGAGGTGATGTTGCGATACACCACATCCTCCTGATACTTATAGTAGGGCACGGAGACTTCCGCCGCCAGGCGCCTTTCCTCCATGAGCTCGTCTTCAGTCTTGAGAATGGGGAAAGCACATCTGGCAACAAGAGTTTCATGTTTCCAGGGAGCGCCTTTCTTATAGTCATAGCTCATCTTGGCACTGCGGGGCAGCACCAGGAGGATTACGGCAAATACGAGTAGCAGCGGGATGAACTTTTTCATTTGAAGGGACTGTTGGCTTCTCTTGCTATGAATTTATAGGTGAGTTTATCGGTGAGGCGAGGGAACAGCCTGTGTGCCAGCACTGTAGCCTTACCGAGACCAGTGAGTATGCATTCGGATTTGCGCTTGCGGAGGGCCTTTGCCAGGTGCTTTGCGCATTTTTCCGCGCTCATGAGTTTTCCTTCGTCCAGAGGAGTCTCCCCCTGCGCGGAGCCATCTGCCGTCAAGGCAGCGTTACGCACGTTCGAGGAGGTGTACCCGGGAGCGAACACCAGCACGTTGAGCCCGTCTTTCAGATGCTCTATGCGGATAGTGTCCAGGAAGCCTCTGATGGCGTATTTGGAGGATGAGTACCCGGTGCGGGCGGGAAGTGCGGAATAGCCGGCGATACTGATGACGCCAACGACCTGCCCCTTGCGTTCAAGCAGATAAGGAAGGGCGTACTTGGTGCAGTTCACCGTCCCCCAGAAGTTGACATCCATGAGCGAATGTATCACCTTGAGGTCCAGGTCCTTGAACATCGCGCGCATCGAAAGCCCCGCATTGTTTACGAGGATGTCGAGGCCGCCGAAGCGTTCTACTGCAGCTTCCACCAGCGCCTTGCAGTCTTCTTCGGAGGAGACGTCGCATTTCACGCAGAGGACATGGTCTTCATCCGCCACCGAAGGGGCTAGTTCCATGAGTTTGTCCAACCTGCGCGCTGCCATCACCACCTTGGCGCCGAGGCTGCCGAACAACCGTGCCGAAGCCAGTCCGATTCCGGAACTGGCTCCGGTGACGATTATAACTTTATCTTTGAAATACTCCATTATTTGACAGTCATTGCGGCAATATCATCGCCGTCGTAGAGGCCTGCATCCAGCTTTGCCTTGATCTCCTTGAAGACCTTCAGCGTGTATTCTACATCCTCCATGGTATGGGCTGCGGTGCAGACGATACGGAAGATAATCATGCCCTTAGGGATAACGGGATAGATGACCATGGAGCAGAATATCTTATAGTTCTCGCGCAGATCCTTTGCCATCTTGGTGGCCTGGGCGATACCGCCCTTGATATGCACGGGAGTCACGCACGCCTCTGCCTCGCCGATATCGAATCCTTCCTTCTTGAAGCCGTCCTGAATGGCGTGGGTGATGGCCCAGCACTTCTTGCGGAGCTCATCTCCCTCGGGAGAATCGATGATCTCCATACGCTTCATGTTGCCGATGACCAGAGGCATGGGAAGGCTCTTCGCGTACATCTGGGAGCGCATGTTGGCGCGCAGGTAGTTGATGATGCTGTGAGGGCCTGCCACGAAGCCGCCTATGCTGGCCATACTCTTGGCGAAGGCACCGATGTAGAGGTCGATATCATCCATCACACCGAAGTGCTCGGAAGTGCCGCGGCCGTGAGGGCCAAGGAGGCCGAAGCCGTGGGCATCGTCAATCAGGATGCGGAATTTATGCTTCTTCTTGAGAGCGACAATCTCGTCCAGTTTGCCGAGGGCGCCGGTCATGCCGTAAACGCCTTCGGTGATCAGCAGCACGCCGCCGCCGTTCTCTTCTGCCTCGGCGCATGCACGGGTGAGGATCTTGTCGCAATCGACCATGTTGTTATGGCGATATTTGTATTTGCTGCCGATGTGGAGGCGGATACCTTCCAGCAGGCAGGCATGGCACTCTGCATCATAAACCACTACATCGTGGCGGGAAAGCAGAGCGTCGATGGTGGAGACTATTCCCTGATAACCGAAGTTGAAAAGGAAAGCATCCTCTTTCTTCTCGAACTCGGCGAATTTCTTCTCCAGTGCCTCATGATAGCGGGTGTGGCCGGACATCATGCGGGCGCCCATGGGATATGCGAGACCCCAGTCAGCGGCAGCCTGTGCATCTGCTTTACGCACCTCGGGGTGGTTTGCCAGGCCGAGGTAGTTGTTAAGGCTCCAGTTCAGCACGGGAATGCCGTTGAAGATCATGTGAGGACCAAGCTCGCCTTCGAGGCGGGGATACATGTAATAGCCGAAGCCCTGTTCGAAATACTGGCCGATAGGGCCGCCGGAATCGCGGTTAATGCGATCGAAAATGTCTAACATAGTCGTGTATTGGTTTATGCGTCAATATTTGCGTAATGTGCGTTTTCTTCGATGAACTGCCTGCGCGGCGGAACATCATCTCCCATAAGCATGGAGAAAGTGCGCTCTGCCTGGGCGGCGTTCTCGATGGTTATCTGGCGGAGGCGGCGGTTGGCAGGATCCATGGTGGTTTCCCACAGCTGCTGGTCGCTCATTTCACCGAGACCTTTGTAGCGCTGCACGGTGTAGCCCTTGTCGGAGCCCTTACCGAGCTTGAGAGCGGCCTCTTCGCGCTGTTCCTCAGTCCAGCAATAGATTTCCTCCTTACCCTTCTTCACGAGATAGAGAGGAGGTGTTGCCAGATAGACGTATCCGTTCTTGATAAGATCCAGCATGTAGCGGAAGAAGAAGGTAAGTATGAGGCAGGCGATGTGGCTGCCGTCCACGTCAGCATCGGTCATGATGACCACCTTGTGATAGCGGAGGCGGCTGAGGTCCATATGCTTTTCGCCGGTCTCGTCTTCCTGTGCTACGCGCACGCCTAGAGCGGTGTAGATATTCTGGATTTCCTGGCTATCGAATGCGCGCCCTTCTGCGGCTTTCTCCACATTGAGGATCTTGCCTCGCAGAGGAAGGATGGCCTGATAGCGACGGTCGCGGCCCTGCTTGGCGGTGCCACCTGCGGAATCACCCTCGACAAGGAAGAGTTCGCACTTCTCGGGATCGTTCTCGGAGCAGTCGGCGAGTTTGCCGGGCAGTCCGGCACCGGTCATGACGGTCTTGCGCTGAACCATCTCACGCGCCTTGCGTGCGGCTGCACGGGCAGTTGCTGCAAGTACGATCTTGTCGATGATGGTCTTAGCCAGTTTCGGGTTCTCTTCAAGATAGATGTCCATTGCAGCTGAGGTTGCCTGCGAAACCGCAGAGGTCACCTCGGTATTGCCGAGCTTAGTCTTGGTCTGGCCTTCGAACTGAGGCTCTGCCACCTTTACGGAGATAACGGCGGTAAGGCCCTCGCGGAAATCCTCGGGGGCAAGTTCCACCTTTGCCTTCTCCAGAAGCTTATTCTTGTCGGCATAGTTCTTCAGCGCACGGCTGAGGCCCATCTTGAAGCCCTGGAGGTGCGTACCACCTTCAATGGTGTTGATATTGTTCACGTAGGAATATATCTTCTCGGAGTAGCCGGTGTTGTACTGCAGAGCGATATCGATAGGGATGATCTTATCTGAAGATACGCACACGGGCTCAGGGATGAGCTTGGATGCGCCGGCATCGAGGTAATCGATAAACTCCTTAAGACCTTCCTCGGAATAGAACACCTCGGACTTGAACACCTGCCTGCCGGTGGCCTTGCTTTCGCCGGCCTCGTCCTGCACGAATTCATCCACCAGAGTACGCTTGTCGGTGAGGGTGATCTTGATTCCCCTGTTCAGGAATGCCAGCTCACGGAGGCGGCCTGCCAGCGTCTCATACTTATAGACGGTGGTCTGAACGAAGATGGTAGGATCCGGATGGAAAGTGATGATGGTGCCGTGATCATCGGCGCCGCACTCTCCAACCACCTCTACCTCGGTGATAGGCTTACCCTTGGAATACTTCTGCACGAAGACTTTGCCCTCGCGATGCACCTCGGCGATAAGCAGATCAGACAGAGCGTTCACGCAGGATACACCGACGCCGTGAAGACCGCCGGATACCTTGTAATTGCTCTTGCTGAACTTACCGCCAGCGTGGAGCACGGTGAGCACAACCTCGAGAGCGGAGCGATGCTCCTTCTCGTGCATGCCAGTAGGAATGCCTCGGCCATTATCCTGCACCCTGATCGAGTTATCTTCGAGTATCTGCACGTCGATGGTGTCGCAGAAGCCACCCATCGCCTCGTCGATACTGTTATCTACAACCTCATACACCAGATGGTGAAGACCGCGCTCGGAAATATCGCCTATATACATGGACGGGCGCTTGCGCACCGCCTCAAGGCCTTCCAACACCTGGATACTGTTAGCTGAATACTGTTCTTCAGCAACCTTCATCTCTTCCTGTTCAATCATATTTCTTTTCGTTTATCTAGTTTTTATTATCTCAAATTCAGGCTGATACCGGCAGTGACGTAAATGCCTTTCTGCATGTGCAGAGGCGAGAGCGTTATCTTGCTGTTCAGCAGGTTTCCGACATTTGCCCAGGCGCCGAAGCGCTTGTTGAAGAGGTACTCCCCTTTCAACCCGAGGTCGATGAAACCGGGCACGGGATCGGTGGAAGCAGCCTGCACCGTCTGGCCGGTGCAATTGATGCCGGCGAAGATGCGGGAGTTCCAGTTATACATTATGTCTATGCGGCCTGCGAATTCAGGCAGGTCGAGGTATGTTCCATTGGGGGCGATGTTGGTGTGCCTGTAATGCAGGAGCGCATCCACAATCAGCCTGGAAGACTTATAGTGCGCGTCTGCATCCGCAAACCATGTGTTGTAATCTGCGTATGCGATTCCACAGTTGCGCAAAGTCGCATCTGCTGCATCCACGGTGTAGGAACGCATGGGAGCATCGGAATACGAAGCCCAGCCGCCGCGGATATCGTACTGGAAGTACTTGAGTGCGATGCCACGGAACCCGAGACCGCAATTCAGGCGCTCCAGGGTAGGCTTCAGCACATTCGTGTAACTTGCGTTGAACCAATGGTCCGCAAATTTCAGATCGGTATAGCTCTTTGCGAACTTGCCGCCTTTGGCAAAGGCGTAAGCCTGAAGATTGCCATCCAGAAGGTCGGCCGTTATATTCACATCGGGATAGATCCACTGGATATCACTGGCGGGGCTGATGGTCACGCCAGCGGAAAGCCGGACGATGGACCAGTCGAACAGTGCCTTGGGAGATACCTGAGCCACGAATATATTATCGAAGCCTCCGTTCTCGTAGAAGTCTGAATCGATGCTGAAATCCAGGCGCAATTCGAAGGGCAGCACCCAATTGGGAAAGAATCCACCTTCGGCACGCACGCCGGTCTGAGAAACCTGCCTGTCGAATGCCTGATTGACTTCCAGATCCAGATTGTAAACTATCTTAGCATCAGCGTTCGAACGGAGACTGCTCCTGAGGGTGAAATCGTTGAAGTTGATGTTACCGGCGAAGTCCCCGGTGTAAATCCCCTGATAATCCAGGCCATAGCCGAGAGTGAACGCATCGTGGAACCAGCGGCCTTCGATGCCTACAGTTTCCGAGAGGTCATGCCCTGAATAATCCGGACGTGCATCCAGCGATGCATACTTACCCACATATCCGGCGGCACGCTCGAAAACGCTGAGGGAATGCTTCTTGACCTCCTGAAGGGGATTCCAGATCACGGTCAGCTCAGGATGGAAGCTGTACCCGGCTCCTGCCTTAAGATAAAGCACGCTGCTCTCCGATGCCGGTTTCTGGGGCGTCACGCTGATCTCGTAAGGAACGAACTCATAGGAGCCCTTGTAAGGCGTAGCAAACACGTTATAACTTACGGACGTGCGGAAGCTGTTCAGCGAATCCGGAACCTCCAGGGGAACGGACTGCTTGCCAGATTTACCCAGGTCCGCTTTATAGTCAGTGGTAACCTGCACCTGAGGGTTCAGGTTCTGAGCGACTGCTGTGCCGGCCAGAAGCAACGCGGCTGCTGAAAGGAATAATGCTATATGTTTCATAAGGCGGCAATTCTCTGGTTAACGGTTTCGATGATGTCGTCTCCCTCCTCATAAGGAGTGTAGCCATCGCGTATGCTCTCCCATGTGGCCTTGGCCTGGGCGGTCTTGCCTTGCTCGCGGAAGCCGTCGCCGAGCACTATATAGCACTTGGCGAGCCAGTAGGACTGATCTCCGCACTTGGATGCGAATTCATAGACCTTGTCTTCAAGCTTAGCGAATTCTCCGGAATCGCAGAGGTCGCGCACCACCATATAGTAGGATTCGGCGCCCTCCGGGGTAGAAGGCTGCTGTTCGGCGAGCTTGCGGAAGAAGAGATATGCCTCGTCGCGGCGGCTGGTAGCCAGCAGCGATTTGGCCTCGGTGAACCATCCCTCCCTCTGCTCTGCGGGCGAAGGGCTGTTGGAGATGAGATCCCTGGCGGCGGCGATGGCATCGTCGTAGTTGTGTGCCTGATAGGCGGAACGCATCTTGCCGAGCCTTGCGGCGGATTTGTTCTCTTCCATCTTGGCGATGTCCTGAAGCATGCAGAAGCCCTCGTATGCATCGGTGTAATGCTGCATCTCGTAGGAGAGCTTTGCATAGTTGTAGGCGGATGTCTCCGCGAAGGAACCTTCCTTCAGATCTGCAACCGAAAGTTTGAATGCCGCGCAGGCCTTCTCCTTGTCGGAGAGGCAGCGGTAGGAGTCTGCAAGGTAGAACCATGCATCTCCCCTCTTCTCTCCCTCGGGATAATCCTTCAGATACTTCTGGAAGGATGTGACGGCGCGATCATATCCACCGGAGAGATAAATCTGCTCGGCGGTGTTGAAGAAGATGTTCTCCCGCTCCTTCGGGGTCTTGCCGACAGAGAGATTGCGGGACTGCATATAGTCCAGGAACTTCTCGGGTTCGTTGGTGGTCTGGTAGATGGAATTGATGGCCATCAGGGCCTCCTCGGCGTATTCGCTCTGAGGCAGGAGATCCACCACCTGCTTATAGTTCGCGAGCGCATGCTCGTAATCCTTCATGTTGCGGTATGCCATGCCGCTGCCGATCAGGGCTCGGGCGGAGTAGGTCACATCCGAAGTAGTGGTCTGCAGGGTACCGAAGGTCTTCACTGCCTGCTGGTTATCCTCGTTCTCCATGTACGCACGGCCGAGCTCATACATCGCCTCGGAATACATGGGAGTATCGGCGGAAGCTTTGGTTACGCGGGAAAGCACATCCACCTTCTCTTTCTTCTTTCCGAAGAGCCCGTAGGCAATTGCCTGCTGGTAGTAAGGATAGATGTCATTCACATCGTAGTAGGTGTCCAGCACCTTCTGATAGGAGGAAACCGCCGCTTTGTAGTTGTGGCGGGCGAAATCGCAGTCGGCGCGGCGCACGAGAGCATCCTTCCGGGCCTCCTGATCTCCGCTGGCGATATACTGGTCCAGCCAGCGGGCGGCGGACTCATACTTGGTCTGATTGTAGAAGGAATAGCCCAGATTGTAGGTGAGCATCTTTCCCTCGCTGCGTCCATAAAGAGCGGACACGTTGTAAAGTTCTTCGTAGATCTCGGCTGCATCTGCATAGTTGCCGCTGTTGAAGAGGGATTCCGCAAGCCAGTATCGGGCCAGCTGCGCGTAACGGTCGTTCTTGGGGAGATTGAAGGATGCGGAGCGGAAGTAAGGCACGGCATCGGTCCAGGCGCCGCCGGCGGCCAGTTGGCTCGCGCGGAGGTAATTGGCCTTGAGATAGTTGCCAAGCTGCTCCTCGCTCAGTTCTTCAATATTGGAATAAGCCTCAATTGCGGCAGCATAATCCTTTGCATTCAAGGCTGCGATTGCCAGATAGTTGTAGATCTGCTCCCTGCGCTCGGTCTGAGGATACTGCTCCAGATAGCTGCCGAAAACGGACATATCCGAGTTCAGGTCGAAAACCAGCTTTGCGTAATTGAACCAGGCATCCTCCTGAATCTTAGGATCGAAGCCAGCCTGGGATGCATCTTTGAAGGAATCGGAAGCAGCCACCTTGTTGCCGGTGCGGATGTAGGAATATGCCAGCTGGTAGTTGGCAACCTGCCCGAGAGAGTCGATGCGGTTCTCCATCTTCGAGAACTTTTCGATTGCGCCCTTGTAGTCCTGCACGGCATACATCACGGAGCCGGCATGGTAGAGATCCGAACGGGACTGGCCTTCCTTATCCCCTTCCAGCATGTAGTATGCAAGGGCCTTGTTCTTGTCCCCTTTTACGAGGTAGGACTCGGAAACGATACGCGCCAGCCTGGTTTTGCGCTCCTCGGGAGCCTGTTCCATCAGCGCGGGGCCATTCTCGATGATATAGTCGTAATCCTTCTTGTTGAAGCGGCATTCAAGTATATAGTACTGAGCCAAGGCCTGGAAACGCTCGTCCGGCTCGATGAGGCGGAACCACTTTTCGGCAACGTCGAACTGCCCGCCATTGTAGGCGATATAGCCCAGATGATAGCGTGCAGGAGAAGTCAGACTGCTCTTGGGTGCGGATTCGACCTTAAGCAGATAATAAACTGCATCATCGTAACGGCCGTTAGCATAGGCACAGTATCCGCGGCGGAAATTCAGATTCAGCAGATCCGAGGATTCGAGCCTGCTTTCGCTGACCTGCGAGAACATCGCGGCGGCGGAAGCATAGTCTTCCTTTGCGAAAAGACTGGAGGCATATTCATACCTGATTCTGTTGCCGAGCACCGACTCGGGGAATTCGTCGTTGTATTCCCGGAAGAGGCGTGCATAATCGTCGTCATCTGCCTTGATGGCGCAAAGCACTGCGTAAGCCCGGGACATAGGATCCCCCAGCGACTCGAAAATCGTCCTTGCCTTCCCGTAAACGCCGCTCTGATAGAGGTTTACAGCATCCTGGAAGGAGGCTGCAGGCTCTTGCGCACCCGCGCGTGCGGGCGTGAAAAACAGTAACACGGCTGCCGAAATGGCAAGCAAATTATAATGTCTCATAAAAGATGTATTTTCTAATCTTCAAATATAATCATTTTTCCTCAAATATTACTCAAATAAAATGTATATTTGCAGCTATCAGAAACATTTTTTTATGGATTCTCTTATCTCCTTTCGCAACGCGGATATTTTGGCCGGCGACAACGTAGTAGTTCACGGCTTAAACATGGAAGTCAAGGCAGGCGATCTTGTTTATATTCTGGGCAAAGTCGGCAGCGGAAAAACCTCCATAATCCGGACTATAACTGCCGAAAACAAAATCGGAGAAGGCGAAGCAGAAGCCTGCGGATTCAATCTTAAAACCCTGAAACAGGGGGATATACCTAACCTCCGCCGGAAACTCGGCGTAGTGTTCCAGGATTTCCGTCTGCTGATGGACCGAAGTGTCTGGGAGAATCTGGATTTCATCCTCAAAGCCACCGGATGGAAAGACCGCCGCAAGGCCGATGCACGCATCGACGAAGTGCTGGAAGCCACGGGCATGAGCACCAAGGCCCATAAGATGCCTCACCAACTTTCCGGAGGCGAACAGCAGAGAATCGCCATCGCTCGAGCCCTGCTGAACAGCCCCGAGGTGATCCTTGCAGACGAACCGACCGGCAACCTGGACGAAGAGACTACCGAAGAAATCCTCCAGCTTCTCAACAAGCTCAATAAAGAGAATGGAACGACCCTGGTTATGGTAACCCACGACAAGAGCATTGTCGAGCGCTATCCAGGCAGGGTCTTCATCTGCCAGGACGAAAGCTGCGCCGAAAAATGACGCTGAAGGACAGATATTCGGCAATTCTGGATTACTTCCGGAACAATGTGCCTATAGCGGAGTCTGAGCTGCATTTCAGCAGCGACTTCGAACTGCTGGTGTCCGTCATCCTTTCCGCTCAGTGCACCGATAAACGAGTCAATCTGGTCACTCCCGCACTCTTCAAAAAATACCCCGATATCAAGGCTCTTTCGAAGGCTTCGGCAGAGGATATCTACCCTTTCCTCAAGTCCGTTTCCTCCCCCAACAACAAGGCCAAGAACCTTGCCGCACTGGCGCGCAAAGTAGTGGAAGATTTTGACGGGAAAATACCCTCCGACGTGGATAATCTGATGAAGCTTCCGGGGGCCGGCAGAAAAACCGCAAATGTCGTTGCATCAATACTTTACAACGAGCCTGTGATAGCGGTAGACACCCATGTATTCCGGGTTTCCAGGCGCCTCGGACTGAGCCGCGGAAGCACCCCCAGAGCGGTGGAGCTGGACCTGGAAAAGCACATCCCCCTGGACATCAGTCCGATAGCTCACCACTGGCTGTTACTACACGGGCGCTATACCTGCACGGCACAGCGCCCGAAATGCGAAATATGCCATCTGGCAGTATGGTGCAAAGACTTTACTTCACGAACTGAGCAGTAAGCGCCGCAATCTTGTCGTCGGCGTCGCTGCCCTTAGCCCCAAAGTAGAATTTGATCTTCGGCTCGGTGCCGGAAGGACGGACAGACACCACATCTCCCGCCTCATCAAAGAACTGGAGCACATTGCTCTTGGGCTGCCCTGTCTTCTCGGGCTCGAGATAGTCTATAACCTCGGTAACGGGCGATCCGCAGAGCTCCTTGGGAGGATTGGTGCGGAATTCGGTCATCATGTCGGCAATCTCTTTGGCTCCGCTGATGCCCTTGCGCACGATATAAACCATATGCTCCTTACGATAGCCGATCTCGGCATACACTTTCTGCAGCAATTGATACAGCGTAAGCCCCTGCTCAGCGGCCCAGGCGGCACATTCAGCCACCATTATGCACGCCATCTGCGCATCCTTATCACGCACGAACTGACCCACGTTGAAGCCGTAGCTTTCCTCACCGCCGCAGATAAACTCTCCGTCGGGTTCGTTGCGCTTCACCACCTCCGCGATGTACTTGAATCCGGTCAGAACGTCGTAGCAAGGCACTCCGAACTTCTCTCCCAACTCGCGCAGGGATTCCGTTGTAACAATGGTCTTAACAAGGTACTTTCCCTTCCCCAGAGTGCCAAGTTCAGCACGGCGGGAAAGAATGTAATAAGTGAGGAGGGTGGCGGTCATGTTGCCGTTGAACTGCACCATCTTGCCGTCATTGTCCCTCACTGCGATACCCAGGCGGTCGGCATCAGGATCCGTGGCCATCACCACATCCGCGCCCTCGCGATCGGCAGCTTCCAGGGCCATCTTCATGGCCGCGGGCTCCTCCGGATTAGGAGAAACCACTGTCGGGAAATCTCCGTCGCTCACATCCTGGTCCGGCACATGGATTATGTTCTTGAATCCCAGCCTCTTGAGGCATTCAGGCACGAGACGCACGCCGCAGCCGTGCAGAGGGGTATAGACAAACTTGATGTCCGAGTGCTTGGCACAAACCTCCGGAGACAGCGCCAGGGACATGATATCTCTCAGATAAAGCTCATCCACATCGGCGCCCATGATATCTATGCTTCCGCAACGCTCCCCTGCCGCGAACTTCACCATGGAAGGATCGGTGATCTTGTTCACCTCCGCCACGATATCCTTGTCCACGGGAGATGTGATCTGCCCGCCGTCGCTCCAGAACACCTTGTAGCCATTGTATTCCTTGGGATTGTGGGAGGCGGTGATCATCACACCCGCAATAGCGCCCTTGAGGCGGATGGAATAGCTGAGTTCGGGGGTAGGACGGATGTTGTCGAAGATGAAAACATGGATGCCGTTGGCAGACATCACATCCGCGGTAATCTTCGCGAATTCCTTGCTGTTGTTGCGGCTGTCGTAAGAGATGCAGAAGCGGAGGTCATCCCCTTTGCAATGGGCCAGGATGTAGTTTGCAAGGCCCTGGGTGGCCATACCGACCGTGTACTTGTTCATTCGGTTGGTGCCCACGCCCATTATGCCGCGGAGACCGCCGGTTCCGAATTCGAGATTTTTGTAGAAGGCATCTTCGAAGGCCGCAGGATCCGAGTTGCGGAGTTCTATGATCTTGCCTTTGGTTTCGGGATCGAAATCACCAGTAAGCCAGGCATTAGCTGTAGAAATGTAATCTGCCATAATTTATTGATTTTTAAGATATTTCAGCCAAAATTCATGGTCCGCCTCCTTGGAATGAGCGGCCTGTTTTCCACGGTATCCGTGCATCCCATCGGGATAGATCATCAGCTCGAACTGACGGCCTTCCCGCTGCAATGCGTCCACAAGTTGGAGGGTATTCTGGAAGTGCACGTTATCATCTCCAGTACCATGTGTCAACTTAAGATGCACCTTGTCCGACAGGTCCTTCGCATAGTGCAGGACGCAGGAGATGTCGAACCCTGCAGGATTGAGGTCAGGAGTGAGCATAAAACGCTCGGTATAATGCGAATCGTAAAGCGTCCAGTCATAGACACCCCCGCCTGCGATTCCGCAGCAGAAGACGTCTGGATGGCGCAGCAGAAGCATCGCGGTCATGGTGCCGCCGAAGGAGAATCCTTCAACGCCGATGTGGTCCCCATCCACGTAGGGCTGGGATTTTGCCCAGTTCGCCCAGGCAACGAAATCCTTCACCGGCACGGTCGTCAGATCTCTGAAGACCATATCCCTGCCGTCGCGCCCGGTATGCCCTGCGGCACGCCCGTCAGCGACTATGTGGATGATGCCGTTATCGCTCCACCATTGGTCCGGAATACGCCAGCGATCGGTCACGTAGGCCGTATTCGGCCCGCCGTAGATCTCGAAATGAACGGGGTATTTCTTCGAAGGATCGAAATTGCGCGGCAGAAGGATGGATCCGAACATATCCTGTCCGTCATCCGCCTTGATGCTGATGATATGAGGCAAGGCCATGGTGGAAGGATCCACCTCCTCCTTGATGCTCCCGGGGGCCCTGCTGGACCATTCGAAGGTGATAGTGCGGGAGTTGGAGAGTTTTGCGTAGACGCTCCTCATATCTCTGGAGAACCACGCCCGCTCCACATTGTATCCCTCCGGAGTGAGTCGGATTATCTTGCCTTTCTTGGTGAGTTTGTAGAAGGATGAATAAACCCTTGAATCCCTCTGCGCGATGAAATAGATATCCCCCTTCGCGGGATCGTACTTGCGGAGATAAATCCTCCAGTTAGGGCCGTCCGTAAGGCGTTTCAGCACCTTGCCGTCGTAGGAAAGATAATATATCTGCTGCCAGCCGGTCTCGAAGTCGCGGACCATGTAAAGGCCCTTCTCTGCGAAGAGCATTCCTTCGATCCACTCGAGCCAGGTGTAACTGTCTTCGGAGTATGTGCACTGCTTGCTGCCGTCGGTGGAATCCACCCTGTAGAGGTCCAGATGCTGCTGCACCCTCGGCTCGCGCTGAACATAGAGATAGCGGCTGTCGCTCCCCCAGAAAGGAGTGCCGAAATACTGGTCTTCGTTCTCGTCGAAGTCCGCCCAGACCGTCTTGGAAGGGCTTTCCAAATCTATCATTCCTATGCGGACCTTGGGATTCGGCTCGCCCACTTTCGGATAGCGGGTGAGATTCAACGATCCATCCTGGCCGCGGGCGGAATAGATGGGAAACACCGGCACTTCGGTCTGATCGAAACGGTAGAAAGCCAGCTTCTTGGAATCCGGGCTCCACCAGAATGCACGATACCTCGATGCGCGGCCGAATATCTCTTCGTAATAAACCCAGGATGCATATCCGTTCAGGATAGTATCCGAACCGTCGAAGGTCAGCCTTACGGTATCGGTGCTTGCCTTGGCGCAGACGTAGAGGTCGTTATTGCGGGTGAACGCGAATTTGGAAGAATCCGGCGCCCAGGTCAGGTTGGTCAGTGCGGCCAATACGATAATCAATAATTTCATACGAAGAAACGGTCGTTAAAGTTCACAAGATACACCTTCTCCACTGCACGGGTAAGGGCGGTATAAAGCCATTTATAATCGTCCAAGCTCTGTTCATCCTGCCAGAAGGGGCAATCGATAAATACGCAGCCCCACTGGCCTCCCTGGGATTTGTGGCAGGTTATGGCATCGGCGTATTTAAGTTGCAGAGCATTGTAATATGGATCTTCCCTCACGGCGTCGTAGCGGGCTTTCTTTGTCTTCAGATGAGCATAGTCCTCCGAAACCCCTTGGTAGAGCTGATTCTGCTGCTCATAAGTAAGTGAAGCCGCCTCGCTTTCGAGAGTATCCAGACAGACTTTCGCCTTCACTTCTATGTCGTCATAATCCGGGAAAGACAGCACTGCATCGGCAAAGTGTAGCCCGTAGCGGTCCTCATAGTTCTTTATCCGTACCAGCCGCGCCATGTCGCCGTTGGCGATATAATCCATCACTTCCACATCCTCCACGAACTGATAGCAGTTCTTCACTATCATCAGGCGTTCCCCTCGCACCAGACGGTCTTCCTTGTATTGCACCTGAGCCCGGACGCCCAGATTGTAGCGTATAGCGCGCTTGTTGGAGCGGCAGAGGATGATGGTTTCGTCCTCGCCGTATTTGGAATACGCGGAGGATATGGCGTCTATCAGTTCTCCACCGGTGATGCGCTCCACATCGTCGCATCCCTTCAGATCCAGTTTCAGAGGATTGAAAGATTCCCCTTCTTCGGCGGATCGGATCACTTCCCTCAGCATGGTGGCATTCCGCAATATCCCGGATTCCTTTGCCTGACGTACCACGGAGGTCAGCTCCGCATACTGCACGCCTCCGAATCCGTCCATATAGTCCGGGCTGAGGGCAGGGCTGGCATCCAGGCCAACCGGGGGCAGCTGTGCGGCATCTCCCACCAATATCAGCCTGCAGTCCACCCCGCCGCGCACAAAGCTTATCAGGTCTTCCAGCAGATTGCCGGTGCCGAACGCCGTGCTGGACTGGTGGGTGGCTTCTTCTATGCCGATGAGGGAGACTTCATCCACCACAAAAAGCGTGTTCCGGGCCTTGTTGGGAGCGAGCGAGAACTGCCCGAAGCCGTCGGCACCCACGGATTTCTGGCGGTAGATATGCTTGTGAATGGTGAATGCAGGACGGTTCGCCATGCCGGAGAGCACCTTTGCGGAGCGTCCGGTCGGCGCCAACAGCACTGTATGGAGTTTCATCTCCTCCAATGCATCTATCACCACGGCCACAGCTGTAGTCTTGCCGGTGCCGGCATAACCGTTGACCACTAGTATATCGGCGTCATCCCCGGTAAGGAACGACGCAATCTTATGCATCAATGCGTCCTGGCAAGGTGTCAGGCCGTATGTGAAGCGGCTAACGAATTCTTTGTAGAGAAAAGCGCTGCGGTCCATTTATCGCTTCCGGCTGGTAAAGAGGAACGACGCAACAGCAAGCACGGGATAGATCTCCACGCGCCCCATGAACATATCCAGGGTGTAGAAGAATTTGGCCATGGAAGGCTCCGCATTATAGTTCCCGAGAGAACCGATCGTTGTGCCGGCGGCAGGGCCTACGTTATCCAGGCAGCAAAGCGTGCCCATGATGGCGTTAGCATTGTCTGATCCGGAAGCCAGGCAGAGCAGGGTGGATACCGCGAAAACTATGAAGAAGATGGCCACATAGAGCACATGCGGCTCCACGTCCTTGTCGCTGAGAGGCTTCCCGTTCAGCCTTACCTCGTTCACCGTGGAAGGATTGATGGAACGCCTCAGGTGCACGGTCATGCTCTTGATGATCAGGAGGATACGGTCCGACTTCACACCGCCAGTGGTGGATCTGGCCATACCGCACTGTATGCCGAACACCATTATCAGAAGCGCCGGGAAGAGAGGCCATACGCTGTTGTCGCATATGGCGAATCCTGTGGTGGAAGTGTAGCTGAGAAGCTGGAAACTACCATCCAGGAAGGCCTTGGACCAGGTCTCTACTACCCCTTCGGTCTTGAGCACTGTGGCGACGATGATGGAACCCGCGATCAAGATACCGGTGAAGAACTTGAATACATCGTTGTTAAGGGGCTTCAGGGAGCGGGTGACGATGGTGACGTAAAGCATTCCGAAGTGGAGGGATGCCACATACATGAAGAACATGGTCACCAAGGTGATCGGCAGAGAATGGAAAGACAGGATGGAGAGATTCCTGCTGCTGAAACCACCTGTGGCGCAAACGCTGAACGAATGGCAGATAGCATCAAACGGCACCATCCCGGCCAGCACATAGGCCACGAAGGCCACCAGGTTCATGCCCAGATAGATGGACGAAAAGATATAGACCGTTTGGTTCGCACGCACATTATAGGAATCCTTTGAAAGGGAGGACAGCTCCATATTGGTGAGCCTCAGTCTCATGGGGCTGGAAGACGGGATGATCAGCAGAAGGAAGACCACTACTCCCAAGCCTCCGATAAAGTGCGTGGCGGCCCTCCAGAACACAAGCGCCCTGGGCAGAACCTCAACATCTTCCAAAATGCTGGCACCAGTGGTGGTGAATCCGGAAACGCTCTCGAACCACGCATTAATCACATTGAACGGCCCGCCATAAAGCACATAAGGCAGCATCCCGAAGATAAAGGACAGCAACCACGACAAAACGATAATCACATATCCTTCCCGCATCGTGATAGCGGCCGTCTTGCGCACGAAGATGAAGGGGAAGATGCCGAAGATGAAGGTCAGCAGAAAACTGATGGAGAGAGGTGCGATAACCGCATCCTCCCTGTCTGTAATGGCGATAATCAGGGCAATAAACATGAACAGCGCGCTGACGAGCAGCGCGTAGCCCACATTCCTGCTGATTGTTTTCCAGTTCATCAATTCTCTTTGCTAGATGATTTCTTCATGGCGGAGATGCGTTTTCGCAGAATCCTGTTCTCCTCCGTCAACTCTCGCACTTCCGTATTCAGCTCGCTCAGCTGATCGTCACCGTCGAAGGTGTAACTGTAGTTCCTACCATAAGCCCGGTAGTTCTTGAGCGATGAGAGCATCCTGTAGATGGGCTTGGTGTAATTGGATTCCAGGAAGAACAACAGCATCAGCACCAGCAGCAGCCCGACTGCAACCGCGACCATTCCGGGAATGATACTTCTGTAGAAAGCTCCCTGGAAGGTCTCGGAATTATCTGCAAGTTCATCGTAGATAGCACTTGAAAGAGCATCGATATCGTTGCGCAGGCGGTTGTAACGGGGCTGCAGGCGTTCGAAATACCAGGAGCGGGTGTCGATAAAATCCGACTGCAGCACGTCCTCAAGTTCCAGAGAGGTGAGCATATATGCTGCGTACGAATACTGCACGGAGTCTGCCTGATGGGCCACGACAGTGTTGGGGGCAGAGGAGCGGAGGCTGTCCAGACGCATTGCGAATGCGACCTCGTCGAATTCCGGGCGGATGTTGGAGGATTCATCTCCGATTACCGAGAGAATATTGAGGTTATACTCGTTGGCATCGTCATACAACTTCTGGGCTGCATTGATGCTCTCGATGTTATCTGCGACCATGTCTGAGATATAAGAGCTCATCCGCCTGAATTCCAAGACGGAGATGATGCTGGAAATCAGCAGCACCAGGGCGATGGAAAGGAGGCTCAAGTATAACTTGGCTCTAAGCGACAGTCTCTTCTCTCTCATTTTTTAAAATATTTTAAAAAACTTTACAAAAGTACTAAATATTTATTAATTTTGTATATCGAACACTAAGACTTATGACAACTGCCCAAAAAGGTATCATAGAACTTTGCATTAAAAACGGCGACTGCAGCATTGCGGACTTCAGCAGAGAACTGGCTGTCAGTGTGCCGACCGTCACGAAACTGGTTGCAGAACTCATCTCGGAGGGCTTCCTCACAGAAAAAGGAAAAGTAGGCACCAGCGGCGGCAGAAGGCCGAATACCTATGGTCTTAATCCCGAAGCAGGATACTTTGTGGGAGTGGACGTTGCGCGTCAGCACATCCACATCGCGATAGCCGATTTCACCGGTAATCTGAAGTTCTTCATCCAGGACATTTCATTCGTTCTCGAGGCCAATGCGGACTCCTTCCGCACCATCTGCAAGAAGATCAAAGAAGAGGTGACCGGTTCCGGAATAGTCTGGGACAAGGTCCTCGGCATAGGCATCAGCCTCTCCGGCAGGGTTAATCCCGAAAAGGGCTTCAGTCTCTCTTATTTCGTGAGCGACGACATCCCCCTCAAGGACATCTTCCAGCGCGAACTGGGCACCCCGGTGAATATAGAGAACGACTCCCGCGCCATGACCTTCGGCGAGTATATGGTAATGGGCAACAAGGCAGATCCCGACATGCTCTTCATCAACCTCAGCTGGGGCCTGGGGATGGGCATGATTCTGGACGGCAAGCTCTATTATGGCAAATCCGGTTTCTCCGGCGAATTCGGCCACGTGCCGCTGCTGGAGAACGATATCATCTGCCGTTGCGGCAAGGTCGGATGCCTCGAAACCGGCGCATCCGGTTCCGCCCTCACCCGCTGGATCGTGGGCAAACTAAAGGAAGGGCGCCGCTCCTCCCTCTACAACATCTACAAGGAAAATGGAGATATCACCCTCCAGAATGTGCTGGATGCGGTGGAGGATGAAGACGTGCTGGCCATCGAAGGTATCGGTGCCATCGGCGAGACCCTCGGCCGCGGCTTGGCAGGTCTGATCAACATCTTCAACCCCGGTCTGGTGGTGATTGGCGGCCGCCTGATTGTGGGCAGGGACTATCTGATGCTGCCCATCCGCACCGCCGTCAACAAATATTCTCTGAGCAAGGTCAGCGCAGACACCAAGATACGCTTCTCCAAACTCGGGCGCAGTGCCGGTGCAATCGGAGACTGCCTGCTTTCACGTAGCAAATACCTGAATCAAATATGATTAAAAGACTTTTCTTTTCCATCTGCTGCCTGGGCATAGCCTGCGCGGCACTTTCCGCACAGCCGAAACTGAGCAAAGACAACATTCCGCAGATAGTCAAAGCGATGACCGTCGAAGAAAAGGCGGCATTTGTGGTGGGCGTTCGCGACCGGAGCGTTCCTCCGTATAAGGATATCTTCCTGCCTGGCACGGGAGGCATCACCTATGCTATCCCCCGCCTCGGGATTCCGCCTATCGTTCTGATGGACGGCCCCGTCGGCATCAGGCTGGACAAGAATCCTACAACCAGCCTTCCCGGAGGTCTTCTCGCAGCAGCATCCTGGAACAAGGCAACTGCTTATGAAATTGGACAGGTAATCGGAGACGAATGTCTTGCCATGGGTAACGATGTTATCCTTGGCCCGGGCATGAATCTTCTGCGTAACCCTCTGAACGGCAGGAACTTCGAGTATTTCTCCGAAGATCCGGTACTCACCGGTCTGATCGCCGCTGCATATGTGAACGGAGTGCAGGACAAGGGCGTCGGCACATCCGCCAAGCACTTTGCAGCCAACAACCAGGAGACCAACCGTCTGGACGGAGATTCCCGCATGGATACCAGAACCCTCAGGGAGCTTTACGTGAAGGCCTTCGAGCTCTGTGTCAGGGACTCCCAGCCCTGGACGATAATGTCCTCCTACAACTATTTGAACGGGGAATACACCCAGGAGAGCTATGACCTTCTGACCAATATCCTCCGCAAGGACTTCGGGTTCAAGGGTCTGGTGATGACGGACTGGACGGGCAAGCGCAACACTCCCAAGCAGCTGCATGCACGCTCCGACCTCCTGATGGGCGGACATCCGGTTCAGACCGAGCACATCCTCGAGTGCCTGAAGGACGGCAGTCTCAAGATGGAGGATCTCGACCGTTGCGTTGCCACCCTCCTCGAACTGATTGTGAAGACTCCTTCCTTCAAAGGCTCTCAGCGCACCCTCAATCCGGACCTGAAAGCAGGTGCAAAGGCCGCCAGGGAGCTTGCAACCGATGGCATGGTGCTTCTCAAGAACAATGGCGCACTGCCGGTGGCAAAAGGCAACGCAGCCCTGTTCGGAGTATATTCCTATGATATGATTCCTGGCGGCAACGGAGCGGCATTCGTATTCTGCCCCTATGTCCGCCAGTTGGATGAAGGTCTGGAGGCAGCGGGCATAAATGTGGATGCCAAACTCCAGAAACTCTACAAGAACTACGCGGCCTTCATCAGCGAAGACCTTCTCTACAACCATAAGGTCAACACCCACGTTGGACATGCCCAGAAGCCGGAACTCGAGATCACCCGCGGGCTGATCGAAGAGGCCGCCAAGCGCAGCGATTATGCCATCATCACCCTAGGACGCACCTCGGGAGAGGCCCGCGACCGTATCCTCAGCCAGGATTTCCTGATTCAAGAGAATGAAAAGAACCTGCTGGAGAATGTATGCGAGGTCTATCAGGCCGCCGGCAAGAAGGTGATTGTGGTGCTGAACATCTGCAGCCCCATCGAAACCGCTTCCTGGAGCTATCTGCCGGATGCTATCCTGTGCGCATGGCTCCCTGGCGAAGAGGCTGGAAATGCTATCGCCGACGTTCTTACCGGCAAGGCTAACCCTTCCGGAAAACTCCCCATGACCTTCCCTATCGACTACTTCGATACCCCCGGAGCCGAGGACTTCCCTTATAACTTTATCAGCGATAAAGCAAACGAGAGTGCGGTTCACCCGGAACGCCGCGGACTGCCTTTCAAGAACATCGCCTACACAGATTACACCGAAGGAATTTACGTAGGATACCGCTGGTTCTGCACTCAGAGCAAGCCCGTTGCCTATCCCTTCGGATTCGGCCTCAGCTACACCAGCTTCGAGTATTCAGCCGCCCAGGTAAAGGTCAAGGGAGATAAGGTCTATGCCTCGGTCACCGTCACCAACACCGGCAAAGTGGCCGGCAAGGAAGCGGTCGGTCTCTATGTGCACGCCCCTCTCGGGGGTTTCAAGGACAAACCCGCAGTGGAGCTTAAGGAATTCGGAAAGACGAAACTCCTCGCCCCAGGCGAAAGCGAGACTCTGAATTTCACAGTGCCGGTCCGCCAGCTCGCCTCCTTCAACAGCGCAAAATCCCGCTGGGAGACGGCCAAGGGCACATATAAGGCATACTTCGGAGCAGACTCGACCAAGCCTCTGGCAGAGGCCACGTTCAAGGTCGGATCAGCAAAGAATTATCCCACGACCCGCGCCTGCGAGCCTAAGAAATAAATAGCAACTCGCGGTACTTGGGCAGCGGCCAGGTGGCATTATCGACGATCTCTTCGAGGTCGTCGATTGGCTTTCTGATGCCCGGCAGCATATCTGCTATCGCACTGTAGGCCAGCGCCTTCTCGAAAGCGTCTTCCTGCTTGTTGGCTTTCTTGCGTGCCTCGGTCATATCCACGACCTTCTTCCTGATATCCGCGACGAGAGAGGATATCTGCCTTGCCAGATCTATCTCCACGGCGGGAGCGTCTGCGCCAAGCAGTTCCTTCTGCAAGGATGCGTTCTGGAGGAGTTTGGTCTGATATTCGAGCGCAGCGGGAATGATATGGTTGAGCGCCATACGCCCCATCACACGGGCTTCGATCTGGATCTTCTTGACATAGGTCTCGAGTTTGACCTCATTCCTTGCGTGAAGTTCCCTCTCGGAGAAGACACCGCAACGGGTAAACATCTTCACGGCATCATCCTTCAGATACTCCATTATCATCCTGGGCACCACGTTCTCGGTGTCCAAACCACGCTTCTTCGCTTCTTTCTTCCACTCTTCGGAATATCCGTTACCCTCGAAGCAGACCACCTTCAAGATGCTCTCTATCAGAGGCTTGAGGGTATCTACCACTGCCACGTTCAGTTCCTTGCCGGCGGCAATCTCCGCGTCAAGCGAGGCTTTGAAATCAAGAAGCTGCTCGGCAACGGCAGTGTTGAGAGTAATCATCGCGCCGGCGCAATTCGCACTGGAGCCTACCGCGCGGAACTCGAACCTGTTGCCGGTAAAGGCGAAAGGAGATGTGCGGTTGCGGTCGGTATTGTCTACGAAGATTTCGGGGATGCCGATGGCACCTACGGAAGTTCCCTTCTTGCCAGCGATCTCGATAGGCGTTCCGGAAGGAAGCTCCACCAACTTCTCCAGCACCTCATGCATTGTCCTGCCCACAAAGGCTGATACAATTGCCGGAGGAGCCTCGTTCGCGCCCAGACGATGGGCGTTGGTTGCAGATGAGATAGATGCTTTCAGCAGGCCGTTGTGCCTCTGCACGGCGTAGAGAGTATTCACGAAGAATGTGATGAACTGCAAATTGCCCAGGGCGTCCTTTCCGGGAGCGAAGAGATTCACTCCGGTGTCGGTGCCAAGGCTCCAGTTGTTATGCTTGCCGCTTCCGTTCACTCCCGCGAAGGGTTTCTCGTGAAGCAGCACCACAAAGCCGTGCTTGCGGGCAACCTTGTGCATGATATTCATTATCTGCTGGTTCTGATCGTTGGAGAGGTTCAGTTCTCCGAAGATAGGGGCGAACTCGAACTGGTTGGGCGCAACCTCTTTGTGCCTGGTTTTCAGCGGAATACCAAGCTTGTAGCCTTCCGTTTCAAGGTCCTTCATGAACGCAGCCACACGGGAAGGAATGGCACCGAAATAATGGTCATCCAGCTGCTGATTCTTGCTGGATTCATGGCCCATCAGGGTGCGGCCGGTTATCATCAGGTCCGGGCGCGCAGCATAGATATCCTCATCTACCAGGAAATACTCCTGCTCCCATCCGAGGTATGCAAAAACCCGCTTCGCCTTGGGATCAAAAAGATTGCAAATCGGCAGGGCGGCGTCCCCTACAGCCTTGATGGCGCGCTTCAACGGGGTCTTGAAGTCCAGAGCCTCGCCGGTGTACGCGACGAACACCGTGGGAATGCAGAGGGTATCGTCCTGGATAAACACAGGGGATGCCGGATCCCATGCGGTATATCCGCGAGCCTCGAAAGTGGCGCGAATACCGCCGTTGGGGAAGCTGGAGGCATCCGGCTCCTGCTGCACCAGGGACTTGCCCGTGAAGGTCTCGATCACTCCCCCCTTTCCATCGTAGTCGATGAGGGAGTCGTGCTTCTCGGCAGTGCCGTCGGTTAGGGGCTGGAACCAGTGGGTAATGTGGGTTACACCTTGCTCCAGAGCCCATTTTTTCATACCTGCAGCAACCTTGTCTGCAGTTTCGAGATCTAGCGACGAGCCTTCGTCAATGCACTTGGCGAGGGCCTCGAAGGTGGAAGGGTCCAGGTAGCGGCGCATCTTGTCTCGGGTGAAGACAAGCTCACCGAACCAGCGTGAGACCTCGCTTTCAGGAGCGGGAATCTCTATGGCCTTCTTCTTGAAGGCATCCAGGATAATTTTTGATCTTAAATTTCCCATATTACAGGATATTCATGGATTGTTCGCGAATCTTTTCGAGTTCGTCTTTCATGCGCACCACCAGTTTCTGAATGGAGGCATTGTTGGCCTTGGAGCCAGTAGTATTGATTTCCCTGCCCATTTCCTGGATGATGAATCCCAACTTCTTGCCCGGGCAGGGCTCATTATCTATGGTATCCAAGAAGTATGCGCAGTGCTGGCGCAGACGAACCTTTTCTTCGTTGATATCGTATTTCTCGAGCCAGAAGATCATCTCTTGCTCGAAACGTTCCTTGTCGAGTTTGACCTGGAGCTCTTCGGCAGCCTTGAGGATGCGTTCGCGAACAACCTCGACGCGCTCAGACTCGAAATTCTCAACCTCATTCTCGAGATCGAGGATGTTCTGCACCCGGCCGGTGACATCCTTATAAAGTGCCTCTCCTTCATGCCTGCGGTACTTATCCACCTCTTCCAGGGCGGCGTCGAAGGCGGCCTCAACCTCGGGCCAGTTGGCCTCGGTGATTATTTCATCTTTCTTGGAAGCGATCACGTCAGGGAAGCGCAGCACGGAGGCCAGAATCTCGTTATTCATCCTGTCGTTGCCTTCCATCGAACCCATCGCAAAACCGGGCAGGCCGCTGCGGATCTGCTGCACCTGAGTATAATAATCCATCACCAGCGCAGCATCCACCACCTTGGCATTCTCCGATGCATTTGCCTCGAAAGTCAGGAACACGTCGATTGTCCCGCGAACCAGCTTGTCCGCAATCTTCTGCCGGATGAGCAAATCTTTATCTTTCGGGAGTAAGGAGCTTTTGATACTGACGTCCGCCGACTTGGAATTCAGCGTCCGGATTTCAACGGTCAATTTACCGGCAACCAGAGTGACCTCTGCCTTGCCGTAGCCAGTCATAGATTTAATCATAGAACTACCCTTCAAGAAAAACTAACCTTCAAATGTAAGAGATTTCTTTCACTCTTACAACATTTATTTTCGCTTTTTTCCGTAGTCCTGTTTTTCGCAAAACATTTTGCGTGTCAAAATAAAAATTATATCTTTGCCATTGGAAGGATGAGGGGCGATAGTAAAAGGGATAGCACTTCTGTCGCCAAAACCAAAAAGACTCCTTCTGAAACCACTCGGCTACCCGGGTGGTTTTAGTTTTTTTTGGTATTTGGCGCAATTATGACGAGAAGCGTAGCAGATCCCCTTCTGCAACCGGGGGTTTGGATCAGAAAAGGGCTAAAACGTGCCAAACCACAAAAGGAATCCAGAAATATATTTTACCTTTGTGACTGAATGTCATATGCCTTTTCACTAATACTAACTACCCGCCGAATTATCAATCCTGAAGTTTTCATATTAACGTATCGCTATTTACGAATGCGCTAAAGTAAAGTACATTCAGCTATCAGTGGCAAATATAGTAAAATATTTGACACTTTTATTACATAAAAGACCAAAAGAACTTGCCTGTATTTATTAACCGTCGGAAATTGCAGAATTACGAAATAGTTCCTATTTTTGTAAGTTAATACAATAGAAAGCAATGGAAGAAGAACGCAAACTGAATTTTCTCGAGGAGATTATCGAAAACGACCTAAAGTCCGGAAAGGTAGATTCTATCCTTACCCGTTTCCCTCCGGAGCCCAACGGATACCTGCATCTGGGGCACGCAAAGAGCCTTTGCATCAACTTCGGTCTCGCCCAGAAATATGGCGGAAAAACCAATCTCCGATACGATGATACCAACCCCACCAAGGAAGATACCGAATACGTAGATGCCATCAAAGAAGACATCAAGTGGCTCGGCTTCCATTGGGAGAAGGAGCTTTACGCCTCCGACTATTTCGACCATCTCTATGAGTGGGCCGAACAGCTGATCCAGCGCGGTCTGGCTTATGTAGATGACCAGACTCAAGAGGAGATCAGCGCAGGGCGCGGCACCGTGGAAACTCCCGGAAAGGAGAGCCCCTGGCGCAACCGCACCCCCGAAGAGAATCTGAAGATCTTCCGCGAAATGCGGGATGGCAAGTATGAAGACGGAGCCAAGGTTCTCCGCGCGAAGATAGATATGGCGCATCCGAACATGATGTTCCGCGACCCTATCCTCTACCGCATCAAGCACGCCTCGCACCAT
>JAGCUK010000051.1 GCA_017962925.1 Bacteroidales bacterium | reverse complement strand
GTCACAAAGATTGAAATTATGCACCCTTAGCTCAGCTGTTAGAGCAATTGACTCTTAATCAATGGGTCCAGGGTTAGAGCCCCTGAGGGTGTACAAAAGAAGAGCAGGCCAAAAGCCTGCTCTTCTTTTGTATCACATCCAAATACTGGAATAAGCGTCGCTGGGCATCCTCCAGTCGCCTCGTGGCGAGAGCGACACGCTACCCACCTTGGGGCCGTCCGGCATGCAGCTGCGCTTGAACTGCTGGCTGAAGAAACGCTTGCAGAAAGTCTTCAGCCACTTTGCTATCACATCCTCACCGTAGATACCTGCAAAGGCCTTTTTGGCCAGGAAGAGCACCTTTTCAGGAGTGTATCCCCAACGCATTATATTATAGAGGAAGAAGTCGTGCAGTTCGTAAGGGCCGACCAGATCCTCCGTCACCTGCGCAATGCTGCCGTCGGCTGCGGTAGGCAGGAGTTCCGGAGAGATCGGAGTATCCACGATATCCGACAGCACGTCCTGAGCGCCGTCGAAGTGCTCGGAGGCGGCAAATGCCACCAGCGCACGCACCAGTGTCTTGGGAACAGATGCATTCACTCCGTACATGGACATATGGTCTCCATTATAGGTGCACCAGCCCAGGGCGAGCTCGGAAAGGTCCCCTGTGCCCACTACGATGCCGCCTTCCTGCCCTGCTACATCCATCAGTATCTGTGTGCGCTCACGCGCCTGTGCATTCTCATAGGTGGTATCATGATTATCCAGCGAATGCCCTATATCTCCCAGATGCTGGGTCACAGAAGGCACTATGGAGATCTGCCTGGAAGTGATGCCAAGCTTCTCCATCAGCACTTCTGCATTGCTCTTGGTGCGGGAAGATGTGCCGAAGCCAGGCATGGTGATGCCGATGACTCCCTTGCGGTCCAGCCCCAACTTGTCGAATGCCAGCACGCTGACCAGCAGCGCAAGGGTTGAATCCAGACCTCCGGAGATGCCGATGACAGCCTTCTTGCAGCCTATATGCTCCAGGCGGGTGCAGAGGCCAAGTACCTGGATATCAAGGATTTCCTTGCATCGTGCGGCAAGTTCTGCGCCCTGGGGCACGAAGGGATGAGCCTCCACCTTCCGGAGAAGGCAGCGGCTGAAATCAGTGGGGAAAGCATCCCCTCCGGCGACGATGCTGTAGGCATCAGCTCTGCGCGAAACGGCGTCCTTGAAGTTAGGGGTCTTGGCTCGGAGGGTATCCAGCCGCTCCACGTCCACATCCGCATAAATGGCGGAGGATGTACGCAGGAAGCGTTCGTTCTCTGCCAGCAGGGCGCTGCTCTCGCAGATGAGGGAGGATCCGCCCCAGACGAGGTCGGTGGTGGACTCTCCATAGCCGCAGCTGCAATATACGTATCCGGCGAAGAGACGGGCTGCGGTGGATGCCACCAGCTGCTTGCGGTAGTCGTTCTTGAGGAGGGCTTCATTGGATGCGGAGAGGTTCAGGATGAGGTTGGCTCCGGCCAGCGCAGCGTAGGTGCAGGGCGGCACGGGAACCCACAAATCCTGGCAGATTTCCACTCCGATGACAGCTTTTCCGACAGAGAATAACTGCCTGACAGACAATCTTGTAGTCTGACCTGCATAAACTATTTCTTTATCCACGGTGGCACCGCTCTCAAACCAGCGTGCCTCGTAGAATTCCGCATGATTCGGCAGGTAGATCTTGGGGACTATGCCGAGGATCTTGCCACCCTTGATGAGGATGGCGCAGTTATAGAGCCTGCCGGCGCAGCGCACCGGAGCTCCGACCGCCACCAGCATCCCGGCAGGGAGTGCGGCGCCGGCGATATCCGCCACAGCCTTCTCCGCCGCATCCAGCAGCTGCTTCTGGCTGAACAGATCGGCACAGGTATAGCCGGTGGTGCAGAGTTCGGGGAAAACCACCACCGAAGCCTCCTTGGTGGCCGCTTCTTCTGCCAGACGGATTATCTCTGCAGTGTTGCGAACGGGGTCTGCCAGATACACCCTGGGGGTGACGGCAGCCACTCGTATCAGCCCATAGTCTTTATTATCAAGATCTTTCATAACTGTCTCTGAATTCCCACAAATTTAATTATTTTTGTACACTTTTGCGAAAAAAATGAAAGCTCCCATCGTTACCCAAGAGTTGGAAATCCACAGCTACGAAACCGATCCCAACTCGCGCATAAAGGCGGTCGCCATGCAGAATCTGCTGCAGGAGATGGCTTATAAGGGTTCCGATTTCTGCAATTGCGGCCAGGCCGTGATGCAGTCCAAGAACCTGTTCTGGGCCCTGAACCGCATTCATTTCCGCATTCTGGACACTCCTATGTGGGAAGACAAGGTCATACTCCAGACATGGTCTTATGGCCAGTCAGGGCCGCTGTGGCACCGTAATTTCAGGATGGTGCGCCCCAAGGCCCCGGACAAACCCATTATGCTTGGCACATCCGCCTGGACCATCGTCAGCATAAGCGAGAGGAGCATCTGCCGGGAAGATCCCGGATTCGACTCATCCCGCCACCACCCGGAGGAGACACTCCCCCTCTGCACCAAGATCCAGATTCCCAAGGATGCCGAAGCGGCGCCTGCAGGATACCACGACGTGGTCTGGTCCGACCTGGACATCAACGGGCACGCCAATAACTGCGCCTACACCCTCTGGGCCATGGACGCCCTCCCTGCGGACTATCTTAACTCACACATTATCAGGGATGTAGAGGTGAACTACTACCACGAGATCCACCTCGGGGAAACGGTGGAACTGAACGTGGCACGCACCGGAGAACAATGGTTTGTCACCGGCAAAACCGGCGACAAAGTCTGTTTTGTGGAAAGATTCGAATTCGACTAGGCTTCGATTGCCGCAGCCAGTATCTCTATAGGATTGAGCACGGGAACACCTGTGCTCATTTCTATTTGCCACTTGCAGGTCTCGCAGTCGGTCGACACATATTCAGGGTTGCTGGTACAGATGTCTTCGAATAGTTTGGAGCCTATCTTCTGGGTGTAGCCATAGTTCTCCTTCTTGAAGCCGAAGGTGCCGGCGATGCCGCAGCAATTCTGGTCCAGAACCGTCAGGGTCACTCCCGGAATCATACGCAGCAATTCGATGGAATAAAGCTGCCATCCCATCTTCTGCATATGGCAGGCGGTGTGATATACTACCTTCATTTTAAAGTCTTTACGGAACTTCAGCTTAATTTCTCCTGAAGATAACTTTTCATACAGCCACTTGGTGGCGAGCATGATATTGTCCCTCACATCGGCGTTCTCCAGACCAAGCACATCCGGGTATTCATCCCTCATTGTGAATGTGCAAGTGGAGGATGTGGTCAGCACCGGCTCCCCGGCGGCGACAGCCTTTCGGATGGAGTTCAGATTCAGGGCTCCCTGCTTACGCGCCTTGGCGGCAAAACCGTTGCTCATCAGAGCCACGCCGCAGCACTTCTCCTTCTCCAGGAGATGAACCCCGTAGCCGGCGGCATTCATTATCTTCACGAAATCCTGCCCCTGCTTGGGATAGTTGTAGTTTACGTAGCAACCGTGGAAATAGGTAACGAACTTATCGAATGCAGACTGGTCCTGCTTTAGGAACCAGCTCACGAACTTCTTGGAGGCATACTCGGGGAATGTGCGGTGCTTGTCGACGCCCAACATGCCGTGCATCACGGACTTGACAGGTTTGAGCTGGAGCACTTCATTTACCACTGGAGCCACCGGGCTGGCCAGCGATCCCACCAGGTCGGTGGAAGCCAGGGCCCAGTCCCGGACCCCGCGCAGCCCCTTCACCTTTGCCTGCGAACCATACTTGATTCGCGCGCTCTGGATCATGTCGCCGATGTGAACGTCGGACGGGCAGGCCACCTCGCAGCGCTTGCAGTTAAGGCAGTATTTCAGAGCATAATCGAAGAATGCGGGATCTTTCAGGCGGTATCTTTCTCCGTCCGGGCCGGCCTTCTTGGGCCCGGGATAATCCGGGTTAACCTCCATCATCGGGCAAACAAGCGTGCAAAGATTGCACTTGAGGCACTGTTCAAGATTATTCATTGCAGATATCTCCCACGGCTGTAAGGTTAACTATAGACTTGCCATCCACGAGCACATGGCCCTTGGCATCGGTCTTTACGCCGAACTTCATGAAAGGCTGGTCGGCTTCGAAATCCTGGCTGAACCACTTGGTGCGATCCGGATCATAATCCACATCCGCCCCGAAAACAGGCTCCCAGATGTGTTCTTTGTCGGAAAGCAGGCCTCTGGAGAAGAACTTCCCGGTGGCCAGCACATATCTGTCGGCCGTCAGAGGCTCTCCCTCCCCCAGATTGCGGGTGATGACGCCTGTGACCTTTCCATCTTCGATGATTCCGCGTTCTGCCCTGTCCCCGCGCAGAACTGTTACACCGGCCTTCTGGAGGCCTGCATGGCGGGAATAAGGGGTTTCGTATCTGACCGAGGCGAGCGAGAGGCCCTCGGATATCACGCAGACCTTGGAACCGGCTTCCGCCAATTTCTCAGCCTCGGTGCATCCTGCCCAGCCGCCGCCTATTATGATGACATCAAATTTCATTCTTGTACACTTTATGCATGTATTCCGCCTCTCTCAACGTATCTCCCCAAAGCACCGGGGTCATGCCCTTCCAGCGCTCCTGAAGGTATTCGCGCACGAATTCACCGGCCCTGGAAGAATCTCCAAGCTCCTCTGCAAGGGCCTCCGCAACCTTCTGGATGCAGTAGGATCCCTGGCAGGTGCCCATCCCGATGCGGGTATGGCGTCGCAGATCCGAAATATTGCGCACGCCGAACTGCTTCACCGCATAGGCGATCTCGGCGCGGGTGACGTGCTCGCATTCGCAGAGTATCTCTCCCCCCTTGACAAAGTCCATACGGGACACTTCGGTGCCATGGCGTCCGATAGCAGCGCGCATGTTGAAGGGGTCCTTGAAGCGCGGCACGCGGCCCTCTGAGCCCGGCAGAGGCTTGTTGGCGGTCTCGCAGCGGGCGGAGGATCCCAGCTTCTCGCAGATGAGGTCCGTGGCCATCTCCGCCATCAGGCGTGCGGTGGTGAGTTTTCCTCCGGTGATGGTGATGAGTCCGGGGATGCCGTCGCGGGTTTCATGATCCAGCAGGACTATGCCGCGGCTGACGTTGCGGCCGTCTCCGGCGGGATCGGCGACCACCAGCGGGCGCACCCCGGCGTATGCGCGGATGATGCGCGTCTGCGCCAGGCAAGGCACCAGCTGCTCGCCCTCCCGCATCAGGAGATTGACCTCCTCAGGAGTGGCATGCATGTCGTCGCAGGTCTCCACCGGCACTTTGTCGGAAGTCGTGCCGAGCACGCTTACCACATCCCCGGGAACGAGGATATCCGCATTGGCGGGCTTGCGGCAGCGATTTATGACCATCTTGGCCACCCTGTGGCCGTAGATTATGAGGGCGCCCTTGCTGGGCATCATTCCTATCTTGACTCCTGCGGCCTGCGCCAGACCAGCGGTCCAGATGCCGGCAGCCAGCACCACCTCGCGGGCACGGATGATATCCCCTTTCGAGGTCTTTACGCCCACTACCCTGCCGCCTTCCTTCACCAGCTCGGTGACGGCGGTGAACTTCAGGATATCGGCCCCGTGGCGCTGTGCGTCGAGGATGTGGGCATCCACCAGACGGAAGGGATCCACCGATGCATCCGGCACCTTGACGGCACCGATGATGTTGGGGTTGATGGCGGGTTCCATCCTCAAGGCTTCCTTGGGGTCTATAGCCTCCGCGCTGATCCCTGCCTCACGGCATTTCTTGATGAAGTTCGCCTGATAGTCGAGGCCATCCTCCGGAAGGGAGATGAAGAGGCCTTCCGTCTGCTCCACGCAGTTCGAGGCGATGCGGCGGAGAATCCTGTTCTCCCGTATGCATTCCTCGGCCCCTTCGCGGTCGGTGACGGCATAGCGGGCGCCGCTGTGGAGCAGGCCGTGGTTGCGGCCGGATGCCCCGTCGCAGATGTCTCCGCGCTCTATCAAAAGCGTAGAGAGGCCGCGCAGGGCGCAGTCTCTCACGGTTGCGGCGCCGGTCACTCCGCCGCCGACAATTATTACATCATATTCTTTTGCTGACATAAGAGTCTTATCTTCCCTTATACATGTCGTCGTAATACTTCTGGTAGTCTCCGCTGGTGACATTATCCATCCAGTCCTGATTGTCCAGATACCAGCGCACTGTCTTCTCTATGCCCTCTTCGAACTGCAGGCTCGGCTCCCATCCAAGTTCCTTCTGGAGCTTGCTGGAATCGATGGCATAGCGGAGGTCGTGCCCGGCACGGTCGGTCACATAGGTGATAAGATCCATGTCGGCTCCCTCGGGACGGCCCAGCAGACGGTCCACGGTGTTGATGAGCACCTTGATAATATCGATGTTCTTCCACTCGTTGAATCCGCCGATGTTGTAGGTATCTCCCACCTTGCCTTCATTGAAGATGAGGTCGATCGCGCGGGCGTGGTCTTCGACATAGAGCCAGTCCCTGACGTTCTCGCCCTTTCCATAGACAGGCAGGGGTTTGCGATGACGGATATTATTGATAAACAGCGGGATAAGCTTCTCGGGGAACTGATAGGGGCCGTAATTGTTGGAGCAGTTCGTCACAATTGTGGGCATCCCGAAAGTGTCGTGGAATGCACGGACGAATTGGTCGCTGCTGGCCTTGGCGGCGCTGTACGGGCTGTGAGGCTGGTACTTCAGGTCTTCGGTGAAGAACTTCTCGCCATAGGCAAGATGGTGCTCTCCTGAAGAAGCCTTCGTGGTGAACGGCGGCTTGATGCCCTCGGGGTGCGTCATTTCCAGAGCTCCGTAGACCTCGTCGGTGGAGATGTGGTAGAACCTCTTTCCTTCCCACTCCCCGTTCCAGGCAGCCTTGGCAGCCTGCAGCAGGCTCAGAGTGCCCATAACATTGGTCTGGGCAAAGGTGAAAGGATCCTTGATGGAGCGGTCCACGTGGGACTCTGCGGCGAGATGGATGATACCATCTACCTTTTCGTCCTGCATCAGCTTGAGAACGCCCTCGAAGTCGCAGATATCCATCTTGACGAACTTGTAGTTAGGCTTGTTCTCAATGTCCTTCAGATTTGCCAGATTGCCCGCATAGGTGAGCTTGTCCAGATTGATTATCTTGGTGTCAGGATATTTATTGACAAACAGGCGCACCACATGGCTACCTATGAATCCGGCACCACCGGTGATGATTATCGTTTTATGTGTCATTTCTTATTAAAGAATGCTTTATCATTCAAAAATAAGAAAAAAACGGCAGATTACAAATCTTTCACCTTAATAATAAGCGGCGCAGAGGTGGCCGGCATGGTGAAACGCACGTTTTCTCCCTTGCCGATCTCGACGTACGGCTGCCACACGAGAGTGCGTCCTGCAGGAGCGGATGGGGCCAGGGCGGATGAGTTAAGTGCCAGAGGATAGGAGCATCCGCGGAAGTCCAGGATACGCACATGTTCGTCGAAAGCCAGGGCGGACATATCGTTGCGGGTCGTCACGAAATTGATTATGCCGCAGAACGCCTTTTTCCCCAATACGTAAATGTCCTTGTAGACATACACATCCCCGAGGGCAAGGGCATCATAAGCGAACAGCCTGCGATGGTCGCTCACCGGTACTCCATCCAGCATCACCAGCGCATCATCCTTGTTGCCGTAGAAACGGATGCTTTTCCGTCCCTTGACGTTCCGGACCCTTGCATACGGGATCAACTCGCGGATAATGTCGTCTATGGTGTTGAAACGGGTATAATCGTCTAGATGATATTGCACGCAATCCTCTTTGGAAAGCAGGAGATTGTCCCTTTTGGGCAGGAAGCGGTGGAGGGTATCCGTCTTCACCGAAACTCCGAGAGCCTCATTCCTGGCGAGCAGCGCACTCCGCATGGAGGGAGACAGGCGCATCTTCTCGAACTTCAGGCCTTCGGGGAAGACAAATGGACTCACCGGGGAGAAGAAGCACTCCAGGCTCTCCCCATAATAATCGAATATCTCGCATACCAGGTCCCTCTCCCCATAGATATTGTTGGTGCGGAAAGAGATGGTTCCGTCCGGCGAGATCACCCCGGTATAAGTGTCTGCAGCAGAGCCCGGGGAGGATATCACGGGCACCAGCCATGGCCTGGAAACCACTTCGCCCGCATCTTTCCCATACACCGTAGCACGCACTATCTCCCCGTCCTCCTCCTTCTCCCCGGGCACGAGCAACACGGACTGCGGCCCACAGTCGGCAGGCCTCAGGCCATCATCTTCCGCAACGGAAATGCAGAGCACCCTAGCCTTGTTGCCGGAATTACGCAGGGTGAGTTCCGTCCGCTGCCCTAACACGCTCATGCTCAGTTCTATTCCTTCAGGCAGGTCCCGGGAAGGGACAGGCTCCGGCATGGGATCTTCGCAGATCTCCACGCCCCCGCTCACTCTCGCTCCGGACATGGTGTTGAAAACGGTAATATCCTGCACCTCGGCGCGGTCAGACAGGGCCGTGAATGCGAATAGCTTGTAGTTTCCTGTAGGGATTCCAGCCGGGAGCGCAAGCACACCTGAGCCCTTCCCTGCTATCAATGCGATCTTGGCGCTGGCAGCGATACCATCCTTGGAAACCAGCTCCACATAAGCGACTGCAGACGGCTTGCCGGCATCATCTCCGTTCTCGCAGACAGCGCAGCACCAGATAAAGTCTCCGGCCACATACACGCTCTTATCGGTCACGAGACGCACCATTTCAGCAGCATTCAGTCCTGCCTGAAGCAAGAGGAAGCAGGTCAATATGAGTATCCTTTTCAGTCCCATCCCTTAGGTTTTTCAGGTGTTCCGCCGCTGAGACGGCAATCATAGCAAAATGTCGGTAACCACAACAGCCCCGGGTCATACACGTAGGGATAATAGCCCCACTTATAGGCCTCTAGATTAAGCAAATTGCCCGGCATCTCCGGATACGCCTCTCTCAGAGTCACCAGGATGTCGGTAGCGTAGTTGTCCGGATTGAAGAATCTTCCTCTTCCGGGAGTGTAGATATGGAACAGTTTCTTGGCAACTCTATTGACTCCTACGTACCCAATCGCATAATCGTCCGGATCGGCCACGTTGCGGATATTGCCAATCTGTTCACCCGGCACGGGAGAGAACAGGGAGCCCATTTTCTCGGAGCCCTCGTTGACTGCATTCAGATATCGATACTGGGCCTCGGGGATGCTCCTGGCGATCAATCGGAGGTAGTACTCCCCTGCCGCGAGTTTGTCCGAAGATGTCGGTATGGTCAGGAACTCATGGTTCTTGAGCGTCGATCCCTGAAGCGATTTGGCGATTGCAACCGCACTGCGACGAGAACTCGTTTCCATCCAGCACCATTCATATTTCCACCAGTCCAGGACCTCGTTGATGTCGGAGGCATCGGTATGATCCTTAATGGCGCCTGTCTCCAGATCGAGCTCCAAGGTGGGCGAACCCATAGGAGAACGATAGTGATAGAGTTCTTCATACTCCCACCTGTAGCAACCGCTTTCGTAGTCGGAGGAAAGGTTGAGAGCCAGGCTTAAAATTCCGTCCTGGGCACTTTCCACCAGGCGGCCTATCTCGGGGGCTGGAGCCGGCTCCTGCCAGTCTGATGCGAACACTACTGCATCTTCTCCCTCGGCACGCGTTATCTCAGCCACCATTCTGTAGCGGGTATCAGCTCCCGCGGCCGTGAGATCTATATCTCCGGAAGTGCCTATCTCGTTGTAAACCAGCCCGTTCTCTGCCTCAACTTTGAAGGATGCCTTATAAACCCCTATGCTGCTGGCGGTATAGAAGTTGGCATCGAAGGGAACTACCTGATTCGCAGAAAAGTGGCTCACAGTGCCCAAGGAGATATCGCCCTCTATCACCACCCTTCCGTATTCATCCGACACGTCCGGCGTATAGGGGTAGATGCACGAGGAAACGAGCATCAGAACAAACAGTATGACCAGACTTTTCTTCATCAGAATATCACATTCAGGTTGATATAAGGCACCGGAGTGGCGAAGATACTCAGCTTGTAGGCTTTGAGTGAGCTTCCGTCCGTGGTATCGTAGAAAACGGAGTACGCGTTCTTCCGGCCGGTCACATTGTAGCAGCCTACGGTGAAGGAAGCATGCGCCAGAGCCTTCAGGTAGTGCCCAGGATCGATGTTGAACGCAACATCCATGCGGAAGTAATCCGGAATCCTGTAGGCATTGCGGAGCGAATAGGCCAGCCTTGCCCCATTGGCGTAAATGTAGTAGCCGACGGGGAAGGTTACAGGACGTCCGGTGCTGTAGTCGATATTCAGCGAGAGGCTGTATCGTTTGGTGAAAGCATAGTTGCCGATGAACTTGAAATCATGGGGCTTGTCGCTCGGGGAATTGTACCAGCGTCCCCCGTTGATGGCCATCAATCCGGTGTTCTGCGTATCCCGGAGGAAGGAACGAGACCATGTGTAGGACACCCATCCGTTGAGCTGGCCCACGCTCTTGCGGGCCATCAGTTCCACTCCGTACGACCTTCCGGCAACCCGGACCAGGTCGTCCGCCAGATTCTCGTTCATCACCAGGATTGCCGAATAAGCATAATCCAGATGATCGCGCACATGCTTGTAATAGGTTTCGGCGCTGAGATCCAGCTTTCCTCCCAGGATAGTCCAATAAACGCCAGTAGAGGCCTGATAACCTATTGTGGGGCGAATCTTTGCATCGGACAGTTTCCAGGTGTTTACGGGGGATATCGAGCTGCTGTTTGAAATCAGGTGGATGTATTGGGCGGTGCTGTTCAATCCGGCCTTGACGGAAAGCACCGGGGTGAATGAATAGCGGCCGGAGAGCCTGAGTTCAGGATATGCATAGAAGCTCTCCCCCTGAGTAAAGGAAGATAGCCGCAGACCGGCATCGACGGAGTATGAGGGATCCGGATTCCAGCTGTCCGAGAAATACAGCGAGGGCTGGAGCGCGGTTTCCGTGGGGAGATCCTTCGGAATCACCATGGATTCCTCTCCAAGGGGACGCCTATGACCCCCGTCCAGCTTATAATACAGAAGTTCTGCGCCGGCGGTCATGGTGTGCGAGGCCGACAGCGGGTGCTTCAGGTTCAATCTTGCAAAGATCTGATCTACAGATGTTTGCAACGTGTATGCCTCGGATGCATCCTGCTCTTCCTCCATCTCGTTGCTATAGTGATCCAGGCCTATGGAAGTCTTTGCAGTCCAGGAGCCGGATTCCTTTGTCCAATGCAGCGAGGCATTGGCGTTTCCATAACGGAAAGTGGTGTCGGCGCCGAAACTGAACCCATCCGAAGAGAGGTATCCGAAGGCCTGGAGTGTAGTGTTCTTATCCGGCTTGCGAGTAATCACTATAGTTCCGTCATAGAAATTAGCGGAACCGCCGGAGAACTCGCTCGAAGTGGGAACCAGACCGAGCAGCCAATCGGAGTAAGATGTTCTGAATCCCGTATTGATAGTGGTCTTGTGCCCCAGAGGGCCCTCCAGATTGAGTCTGCTCGTCAGTAGACCCAGACCCAGCGAACCCCGGAATCCCTTGGAACTGCCTTCCCGAACCCCCACATCCAGCACGGAGCTAACCCTGCCGCCAACGGATGCCGGGCCTCCGCCCTTGTGGAGTTCCACCCCATCCGTCATATCCGGACTGAACACGGAATTGATCCCGAAGAAATGCGTAGGATAATAAATGGTATTGCCGTTGAAGAGGATCAGGTTCTGATCCGTACTGCCGCCGCGGACATTGAAACCGGCAGACGCTTCCCCTACCGTTTGAACGCCGGGGAGCGCCAGGACGACCTTGAGAACGTCACCTTCCCCAAACGCGGTCGGTATCTTGGAGATCAGCCTGGAATTGATAGATGCTATGCCGATGTCGGAAGTCCTGTGCTGGCGCATGCTTTCCGCGGAAATGCTCGCCGCATCCAGGAGGGTGCTGCGGTCGTGCAACTGCACGTTCAGGACACCGTCACCGCAAAGGATGACGCTAAGTTTCTGCTCCTCCTTGTCTGGATCGTTGAAGGTGAGCATGGTTTCGCCCACAGGAAGGGTCAGATGATATCTTCCGTTCTTGTCTGAACGGGTGTATGTGCCGGTGCCCGAATCCACTATCAGGACGCCGGAGAGAGCAACGACCTCATCATCCGTAATCAACCCTTCTATCTTAGCAGAGGTGGCGGCGCCGGCTATTCCTATCCTGTAAACTTTGTTCTTGTATTTGGCATCTATCGTTTCAGTCAGGGTGCCCGCATCTGCCTGAACCTCGAAATAACCGACAGGAAGCGATTCCTTCACCTTTGTGCCGCTCCTCTTGACTGAAGGGGCGACCAGTTCCGCACCGGTGCCTTCCACTGGATGCCATGCAGGAAGGGACTTGGAGAATGCGCCGTTCTGGACGGCAGATGCCATTAATTTCCTGGCCTTCCGGGGCTTCAGGCGCATGAGAAAGCCTCTGTCGAGCGTCCAGAAACTGGTGGCTATCTCGTAGTATGTGATCACTTTCTCATCATACTTCGGGTCCTCGTAGCCTAAGTAGGTGACTCCGTTATGGTTTCCGGGCACTGAACGGGATTTCTTTTGCACCAGTTTGAAAACCGGAGTATCGCTGTCGGATACCAGCAGCATGAAGCGCGCGGGAGATCTGACCCCCAGATACTCCATGTTCACAAACAGTTCGCTCCCCCGTGTGAACCACGCCACCTGGCGCGGGTCCGGTGCTATTGACGCGAAGGATTTGTCCTGACGGACATTAAGCTTATCTTCACACGCATCCACCCTTACCTCGACATTCTCATACAGGCAGGCATTGTAGTAAACCGTACCTTTCTGGAACGACAGAGTATCCCAGTAAGGAGTTCCGTTAAAGCCGGATAGGTATCTGGTGGCAAGTCGGCCGCGGAAAAGCATGGAGGGGCTGTCCGTGGCCTCTTTCACCTGCGCCGACAAAGAGATGGGCAGGATCAATGCAAGCAAGAGTAACCTGAACCTCATCTTACATCTGCAGGATAGCCAAAAACCTTAATACCTCTGGGTGCCGCGGTTTCGGGCACCTCGATATCAATCTGAGCTCCTGCCGGGATAGTAATCAGGGGCTGCCAGAATATGGTCCGGCCGGCAGTTGCACCGCCTATCACCGCAGGAGTCTTGAGCGCCACGGGATATGAGCATCCGCGGAAGTCCACTATACGCACGTTGTTGTTGAACTGCAGGGCAGACATATCTCCCCTGGCGGTAACGAAATTCACGATTCCAGAGAACACGGTGTTGCCCAGGGCATACATGTAGGGATACACTATCACGTCGCTCAATGCCATTGCATCGAATGCGAGCATGCGTTCATGATCGCTTACCGGCACACCATCCAGCATTGCCAGCACATTGAGGGACCTGCCGTGCGCGGCCAGATCCTCCACACCCATCCTCAATTGTTTGCGGCCGCGGATTCTCTGCACCGACACCTGCGGTATCAGCTCTATGATAATGTCTTCTATAGTGTCGAAACGGGTATAGTCATCCAGATGATAAGAAATGGCATCATCGGAGCAGAGAAGCAGATTGTCGCGTTTGGGCAGATACTCATACAGCGTATCCACTTTTACGGATGATTTCAGGCAGAGGTGACGTGCAGTCAGCGCCTCGCGCATGGAAGGAGTAAGGCGCAAAGAAGGGATATCCGGATGCTCCGGCAGAACGAATGGTTCCACTGGGCTGAAGTGGCAGTCCAAAGACTCATTATCCAGAGCCAATATCTCGCAGATAAGATCCCTGTCCCCGTATATATTGTTGGTCTTGAAGGTGATGGTTCCATCTGCATCGATTTTTCCCATATATGTGTCTGCAGCAGAACCGGGGGCAGATATTACAGCGGTGAGCCAGGGAGAATCCAGCAACTTTCCGGAGTCCTTGCCATAGATCGTCGCCTTGATGATCTCACCGTCTGTTTCCGCCTCTCCGGCAGTCATGGGTATAGAGATGCCGCCCGCTTCCGGAGCACGCAGACCGTCTTCCTCAAATACTGAAACCGACGCGGTCACATCAGAGTCCGATGTCCCCCGGAGATGGAGGATGGTCTTGCCGTCCTTGTCTTCGGCCCTGACCTGCACGGGGCCATCTACCCTCAAACCCCCTTCCGCGACCGGCAGAGCATCCTCGCAGAGCACCACGCCATTCCTGACCCTCGCTCCGGACATTGTGTTGAATATGGTAACTATCTCCCCCTCCGCCACATCAGATGCGGATGTATAGGCCAACAGCAGATAGTTCCCCGTCGGGATTGTCGCCGGAAGGCTGATAACGCCACATCCCCTTCCTGAGATCAGGGCTATCTTGGCCGTTGCCGCGATTCCGTCCGAGGAGATCAGTTCCACATAGGCAATCGCCGAAGAGTTGCATAGAGCGCCCTTTTCCATGCAGAATGCCGAGCACCAGATCAGGTCTCCTGCCACATAAACGCTCTTGTCCGTGACCACACGCACAGATTCGGCCGCAGCGCTGAACGACAACGCGGCTGAAATCATCATGGCATATATCAGTCTTGTCAGTCTCATAAACCTTCCTCCTCTTCTTCATCTTCCCCCTCCATTTCCCATCCGGCAGGCTTTTCCAGAGTTCCATTGTTCTTCCTGCAGTCTATGCAATTAATGGGGACCCATTGTACGGTAGTTTCTACCCACTTGTATGGATAAAAACCATAAGAGTATGCGGCCCTGTATAACTCGGCTGTTGTATGTAAGTCCGGGAACATATCGTAAGGACTTCTGTAATACCTTATCGGCGAAGACCATTTGTCGATACCCTTTGTTTCGATACGGAATATTTTTGTCGCGACTGTATTGACCGCCACATATCCTATGGCGCTAAGAGTCGTGTCGGCCACATTCCTGATATTACCAGTGATGTCGCTCGGGAGAGGCGACAACAGGGAGCCCACATTATCGGACCCTTTATTCATCGCATCCAGATATTTGTATTGCGTTTCACTGATACTTTTCGCCTTAACCTTCAGATAAAACTCCCCTGTCCCAAGTTCATCCGACTGGAGCGGAATGGTGAGTATCTTATGTTTCTCCAGTTTCCAGCCTTCAAGCGCCCTTGCGATTGCCACTGAAGTGCGCAACGATTTTGTTTGACGCCAGCAATAAGTGTACGGCCACCAGGAATAATCATTTGCGAGGGCATGATTGATTAGGGTGGGATTGCCGGAGACAACTTTATATTCGAATTCCGGGCCGGGGAGCGGCGAGTGGAAGCGGTACAGTTCCTCATAATCCCAACGGTAGCACCCGCTCCCGTTTTCGAGCGAAAGGTCCAGCCCGAGTACGAGTTCAGTATTTGTCGTGGTTTTATTAACTGTTTCCGTCAGGTCGCCGATAACAGGTGCCGGCAGGGGTTCCATCCAGGGCGAAGCGTATCTAGCATAATCTCCAGAGCGTATCTCCACATACAAACGGTACTTTCTATCCGGCTGTGCGCTAGAGAGATCTATCATTGCAGGGGCATATTCTTTCTGGATAGCTTTATACTGACCGCCCTGATCATCCTCTACGATAAAAAGAACATTAGGGAAAAGATCCTTCACGGATTCTTTTTCGTTCAATGGATAGACGGATCTTGCGGAGAACTCACAAACGTCCCCAAGGGAGATATCCCCTTCTATCACCACCCTTTCATCCGTGAACACCTCTCCTGCATCAAAATCGTAGATGCAGGATGTAAACGCCAGGGCTGTTGCGAATATGATCGGGAGCTTATTGTTCATCAGAAGAGGATATTCAGATTTACATAAGGCACGGGTACTGCGAAAATACTCAACATGTATCCATGCAGGGCCGAACCGAGTTGGGTATTATAAAATACCGAATAGGCATTACGGCGGCCTGTGACGTTATAGCACCCTATTGTGAAGGACGCATGTGCCAGTTTCTTGAGATAATGCCCGGGGTCTATGTTGAACGCAACGTCCATGCGGAAATAATCCGGGATCCGGTATGCGTTGCGATCGGAATACGACAAGCGTGCGCCTCCTCCATAGAAGAAATATCCAATGGGGATCGTCACGGGGCGGCCGGTACTATAGTCCACATTCAACGAAAAACTATATCGCTTGGTGAACGCGTAATTCGCCACCAGTTTCAGGTCGTGGGGCTTGTCTGTGGGAGAGCTGTACCACGCCCCTTTGTTGATGGCCATCACGCCCTCGTTCTGGACATCTTTAAGGAAAGAACGGGACCAGGTATAGGCCAGCCAGCCATTCAGGTGCCCTACACTCTTCTTTACCATCAGCTCCACACCATAAGCCTTTCCTCTGGTGCGCACAAGGTCATCGGCAATATGCTCATTCATAACCAGTTGCGCGTATGGGCCATAATCCAGCTGATTGACGGTCTGCTTATAGTAAACGTCCGCGCTCAGATCCACCCTACCCCTGGCCACCGTCCAATAGACGCCGGAAGTGCCCTGCCAGCCGTTGGTGGGGAGGATATCCTTATCCGACAGTTTCCAGGTATCCATCGGGGAGATGCTCGTTGTGTTGGAAACCAGATGGATGTTCTGCGACAGGGTGTTGAACCCTCCTTTGACGGAGAGCACCGGGGTGATGGAATAACGACCGGACAGCCTCACATCCGGATGGAAATAGAGACAGCCGTTCCCGGTGAAGAGACTCAGGCGCAGGCCTCCATCTACCGAGAGCTTCGGGCTGGGAGACCACCGGTCCGAAAAATAAACGGCCGACTGCAAGGCATCTTCCAGCGGGAGATCACCTGCCACGACCTTCGACCTCTCCCCTAGCGGCCGCCGCTTTCCACGGTCCAGAATGAACAGTACGGACTCTCCGCCATAACTGAACGTATGGGACTCGGACAGTGCCTGCTTAAGTACAAAACGTACGAATGCCTGATCGATCCTGGTGGTCAAGGTGTAGGCCTCTGTATAGAAACTGGACTCTTCCACTTTGTTGTTATAATTATCGAGGCCCGCCGAAACCCGGAAAGACACTTTGTCGCCGTTGTGCTGCCAATGCAGGGACGCGTTTGCATTTCCGTAGCGGAAGGTCGTATCTGCCCCGAAGGCAAAGCGGTCGGAGGATGTGTACCCGAAAAGCTGGATAATGTCCCTCTCTCCCGCCTTGTGGGTGATTCCCAGATTGGCATCGTAGAATCCGGCTCCACCACCGTGGAACGTGCTTTCGGTGGGAAGCATTTTCAGAATCCAGTCGGAATACGACAGGCGTGCGCCGAAATTGAATGTAGTGGTTCCGCCATTCTTCCAGTGGAACAAAGGGCCTTCAATATGGAGACGGCTTGTAATTACACCCAGTCCAGCGGATCCCCTGACACGGGACGCATCACCCTGCTTGCTCCGGACATCCAGCACGGAACTGACCCTGCCGCCAAATTCTGCAGGGATGCTTCCTTTGTACAGTTCTACACTTTCTATCATGTCTGGATTGAAAACCGAGTTGATGCCGAAGAAATGCGTGGGATAATAGATGGTGTTGCCGTTGAACAATATCAGGTTCTGGTCCATGCTGCCGCCGCGCACGTTGAAGCCGGCGGAAGCTTCCCCTACGGTTTGCACACCGGGAATTGTCATCACCACCTTGAGGAGATCCCCTTCGCCGAATACAGTGGGAATCTTGGTCATGCTCTTTGCGCTGATGCGCTCGACACCAAGATCGGAACTGCGGTGCTGACGCATGCTCTCTGCAGAAATCATCGCTTCGTCCAGCATCGTGGTCCGTTCATGGAGCACCACATCCAGGCCCCCGTCTCCGTTCAGTATCACATTCAGGGTCTGGCTCTCTTTCTCCACATCATTGAATGATATGTTGGTCTCTCCTTTAGGCAACGTGATCCTGTAGCGCCCGCGAGAATCCGATGTAGTGTATGCGCCGGTATTTCCGTCCACAACCACAACTCCGGCAAGCGCATGGCCCTCTTCGTCGGAGATAACACCGTCTATCGTGGCATCCCCACCGGGCGAGGAAGTCTTGTTGCCTACTATATAGACTTTGTTTTTATATTTCGCTTCCTGATTTCCGTAATACAAGGTCACATCGTGCTGTTCTTTGAAGTAACCCAGCGGCAGCTCATCTCCAAATATGGTGGGCGGCCTCTTTAAAGAAGGCTCGGACAGCTCCACGCCGGTGCCTTCGACAGGATGCCATCCTGCCAGGGATGCGGAATAACTGCCATCCGGCTTCTTGGAAGCAGCAAGCCTCAAAGCCTTTCTCCGACGCAGGTTCACGAGTTCGCCGCCATCCAGCATCCACCAGGATTCCCGATAATGATAGTAATTGACAAACTCTGAATTATATTCCGGATCGAAGTAGCCGATTTTAGATCCGTTATGGTTGTCTGTGCCTTTTAACAGTTTCTTCTCTACCCTCTTGAAAATGGCAGGGGTGGTATCGGATACAAGAAGGTAATAGCCTTCCTTTGCCGGCACACCTTGATAAACAAGGTTGACAAAGATATCCTTCCCACGCATGGCCCATGACACCTGGCGCTCATCCGGGTTGACCGGAGCGATTTTCGGGCTCTCCTGCACGACAAGTTTTTGTTCCGCGGCATCTACGCGAACCAAAACATCGTTATAAAGGATTCCGTTATAGAAAACTTTTCCCTTCTTGAAAGAGAGGGTATCCCAATACGGCGTGCCGTTGAATACCTTCTGATACCTGCGTGCCACGCGCCCGCGATAGAGCATGGAAGGACTGTCCGCCGCCTCCCCTGTCTGCGCAGACAGAGTTAACGGCAGGAGCAATGCCAGCAGAATTATATGCCACTTCCTTCCCAGCATCAGCCGTTTTGCCTTGATTTATAGAGTTCGTACGAATTGACCAGATTGTGCCAGATGGCATAGAGGCCACCTGCAACGGATGTGACCGGAGTCATGTATCTGAAGCCCAGCCAGATGATGAACCCGGTATTCTTCTGCCCGAGTGCCTGCCCGGCGGTGACGGATTCCACGCGGCCATAACCACGTGCCACCCGACGCCCGAGCCAGAACTGGAAGATGCAGCAGACAAGCGATACCACCGCTATGCCAAGGGTGAGAAGGAGCCCTATGCGGCTTGTGACGAGTGCTCCTGTAGCGAGCGATAGGGCCAGTACCAGGCCTACGGACCAGACATAGAATGCCCAGCCGACGTATTTCGCCAGCCAGCGCTGCACTCCCGGAAGCAGATAGCGGATCAGCCATGCCAGCACGCAAGGCAGCACCAGAATGGAGAATACCCTCTTGATGATGGCCCAGAATGCCGCTAAGAAACTCATATCCGCGGCCGGATGGACCATAGGAATCATCAGCGGGATCAGCAACGATGCCAGAGTGTCGGACAGCACCGTATAGGTCATGATGCCCGGAAGGCTGCCGCCAATCTTGGAGGTAATCACTCCTGCGGCCGCGGCGGTGGGGCAGATAAAACATAGCATCGCACTTTCCAGAAGGATACGCCCTCCGGCAGAAGAGGATCCTGCGGCGATAAATGCGAATACCGCGAAAAGCAGTGCCTGCACGGCGATGAGGATGAAATGCCACTTATGGAACTTCAGATCCGTAGGGGCCACCGTGTTGAGTTGAAGAAAAAGCATCAAGCTCACAAGCACCGGCTGCAGATTGCGGGCTACACTCATATAGCCCTCCTCATTGAAGGAAGGCACATAATGCAGGATCAAATAAATAACCGCGCCGACGGTCATCGCCAGCGGGAGCATCCAGTTTTTAAGAAATGTTTTCTCTCTCTGCAGCATTTAAATCACAAAAATAAATAAATAATCGACATTTCTTGGAATTATATTTGCATAATAAAAAAAAGTAATTACATTTGCAGTGTGATAGTAAACTAATACACTATCCAGAAATTATTATGTCAAAAAAAGTCTTAGTTAGTATTGTATTGATTTTCAGCAACTTGCTGGCATTTTCACAGAACAAGGTCACCGGCCGCATCGTAGATGCCCAAACTTCCTCCCCCGAACCGGGTGCAGTCGTGCAGCTATTCGCCGGAGCCGAAGACAATGATAATCTGAAGGGATATGCCCTGAGCGACTCTCTCGGGGTCTTCTCCATTATATATAAGAATGTAGAACCCGGCACCGAATGCACCGTAGTGGTGGTAAACATGGGCCGGAAAACAGAGAAACGGACTTTCGTCCTTAAAGGCGGCGCCGACGATCTGGGCAACATCACCATCGAGGACGATGTGCAGGCGCTGCAGAGCTCGAAGGTGACGGCAGCCAAACCTCTCATCAAGATGGAGGCAGACAAGATTTCCTACGACGTGGAGAGCGACGTGGATTCCAAGGCCAACACTGTGCTGGATATGCTCCGTAAGGTGCCTATGGTCACGGTTGACGGGCAGGACAATATCACCGTGAACGGCAGCAGCAGTTTCAAGGTGTATGTGGACGGCAAGCCGAATCAGATGCTGAGTTCCAACCCTTCCAAGATATTCAAGGCAATGCCGGCATCCGCCGTTAAAAGTATAGAGGTTATCACCAATCCCGGTGCAAAGTATGATGCAGAAGGCACCGGCGGAGTCCTCAACCTGATCACCGCCCGCACTTCAAACGGCACCAGTGCAGTTCCCGACGGTGCGAATGGCAGCATAAACGCAGAGGTAGACACCCGCGGAACCGTTCAGGGAGGCCTCTACCTCAACGCCAAGAAGGGCAAGCTTACCGTAGGAACCAACCTGTTCATGGGCAATCAGGTATTGCGCGGAATGGACAACGTGAGCACCCAGTACATGAAGGACAGTGACCTCAGCCTAGTTACCAGCGCCGACATAAGCAAGCAGACCACCCCCTATCTCTTCGGCGACCTCAACGCCAGCTACGAGAAAGACAGCCTCAACCTCTTCACGGCATCACTGGGTCTGGAAAGATGGAGCTACAATCAAGATGCCTTAGGCGAAACCGTTGCCACGATGGCGGGGACTGAACTCTACCGTTATACCGGCAATCAGTACGACTCGGGTGGCTCCAAGGGCATCAATGCCAGCGTCGACTGGCAGCACAGTTCCGCCCGTAACAAGGAGCGCATGCTGACCCTTTCCTACCGCTTCTCCAACTCCCCCGACCTGGAGTTCAGCGAGACCAAGTACAATCAGGCCAGCGGCATAACCATGTACGACCGAAAGGTAGATGGCACCGCCAATTCCCAGGAGCATACTTTCCAGGGCGACTTCACAACCCCCTTCGCCCCCGGGCAGAGCCTGAGTTCAGGTGTCAAATACATCTTCCGAAACAACTACTCCGATGATGCTTATTATCTGGACAAGGGCGCAGGCTATGTGCTGGAATCGGAGGATGACGGATATCATCACTACAATCACATCGCCGCCGCTTATTCCGAATATGCAGGTGCCTTCGGGAAGTTCTCTCTCAAGGCAGGCCTCCGCTACGAGCGCACCTGGCTGAAGGTCACCTACGACAACGGCACCGGCTACAACAGCCACTACGACAATCTCGTGCCTAACCTCAGTCTCCAGTACAATCTGGGAATGACTTCCAATGTGGGATTGACCTACAACCTCCGCATCAGCAGGCCCGGTATCGGCTACCTCAATCCTTTCATCAGGCGCAGCGACGCTACCAAGATTTCCTATGGTAACCCGGATATCCAGCCCGAAAAAGCCCATAACTTCGCATTGAAATACAACTTCTTCAGCCCCAAGTTCATGGTGAATGCCGGTCTCAACTGGCGCTTCGGCGAGGGTGGAATCGCACAGTACAACAAGTACGCCGCCGATCCTGAAGATGCGTCCGTTATGATAATGCACTCCACTTATGGCAACATAGTCAACAACAACACTGTCGGTTTCAACGGCTTCTTTAACTGGAACCCCCTGAAAGACACCAGAATCTATTCCAATGTCAGGTTGGGTTATACCGTGATCTCCAGCGAGGTCCTCAACCAGAAGAACAGCGGATGGAACGGCAACTTCATGATTGGTGCACAGCAGACCATCTTCTGGGATATGCGCCTCAGTGCCAATTACTTCGGCAACACCAGGCGTTACTCCCTCCAGGGATGGAGCAGCGGTTTCAACGCAGTGATGCTGGGTCTCACCAAAGGCTTCCTGGAAGACAAACTCGACGTAACTCTGCGCGCGATTACAAATGTGGACGGACCTAAGGCTCAGTTCAAGATGCACTCCGAGGGCGCCGGATTCACGATGGACAACATCACCAACGTGCCTATCCGCAATATCGGCATCGAGATCAGCTACAACTTCGGTAAGAGCAACTATCAGGTCAAGAAGGCACAGCACTCCATCACCAACGACGATGTGGTGAATGCCCAGAGCGCTGCCCAGCAGCAGAGCAACCAGACAAATATGAAATAAGCTCAATATGAGAAAATACCTCTATCCCCTCTTTGCGGCGGCAGTGCTTATGGGCATTGCCGCCTGCAATGCTCCCATGCCCCGCGGGAACTGGAGCAAAGTCCCCTACGATGCACTCTGCAAGCTCATGAAGGAATGCAAGGCAGAAGCAGATGCAGCTGGGCACAATGTCAATTACGCCATTTTCGACTACGACAATACCACCGTGCTGCAGGATGTTGAACTCGCCTGCACCGCCTGGCAAATCGAGAACCTGCGTTTCAAGTTCACCCCGGACCAGGTAGAAGGAATCTTCTCCCTCAGCATTCCCGACACCGACAAACCCCTCATCGGCATAGACGCCGAAGGCATCAGTTCGGGCATGTTGATCGGCGACATCGCCTCCGATTACCGCACCATGATGGATGCGGCCGGGGTATCCTGTGGCTGGGATCTTTCCGAAGAACAGCTGGCAGAATTGCAGAAGATGCCTGAATTCCTGGACCTGAGAGCCAAGATCTGGGTTCTTTATGAGGGACTGTTCTTCACTTTCAGCTACCACGAAAGTTTCCCGGTGTTGATGGCGATGTTCTATGGGATGACCTACCCGGAGGTGGATGCCCTGATGAAAGAAGGTATTGCCGCCCAGGTTGCCAAGGGGCGCCTTGGAGATGTGGTATGGGAAAGCCCCGATATGGGCGCTGCCGGCAAGGTCAGCTATGTTATTCCGGATGGCCTCGCGCTCAGCCAGGAGATGCGCAATCTCTACAAAGCTCTGCCGGAGAACGGCATCGACGTTTATGTGTTCTCGGCATCCATGGAAGCCGTTGTGGAAGCGATGGCATGCGATCCTCAGTATCTGGGGCTGGATACCGCCCAGGTGTTTGCGCTTCGGGTCCGTCGCGATGATACCGATCTTGTGAGCCAGGAGTATCTGGATGGCTATGTGCAGCCCTATAAGGTTGGCAAGACCAACGCCATCCGTGCGTACGCTGCGCCAAAATACGAAGGCCGCGATCCCGTTCTGGTGGGTGGCGACAGCAATGGAGATTACTCTATGCTCACCTCTTTCCCGGGCATGCGCGTAGGCCTCATCATCGATAAAGGGCAGACCGAAGCAGGCATTGGGGATCTGCGGAAGCAGGCCCTGGGAGCGGAGGCCGGCGGAGAGCCATCCCGTTATGTGCTGCAGCGGCGGGGAGATCCCAAGCCTAAGTTCAGCAGGAAGTAAAAAATGAGGGCGCTCAGGCGAGCGTCCTCATTGCATTTATAACGGCCAGCACAGTCACTCCCACATCGGCAAAAACGGCCAGCCACATGGGTGCAAGGCCGATTGCCGCAAGCACCAGCACCGCCATTTTCACTATGATGGCGAACCAGATGTTCTGCCTTGCGATGCCCACGGTCCTGCGGGCGATTTTCACTGCAAGCGCGATCTTGCCGGGGTCATCATCCATCAACACCACATCTGCCGCTTCGATGGCAGCGTCGGAGCCCAGCGCACCCATCGCAATACCAACGTCGGCACGCGCCAGCACGGGGGCGTCATTGATACCATCGCCAACGAATGCGAGGGCATCCTTCCCCTGCATATCAGCCAGCAGGCTCTCCACCTCCGCCACCTTCCCATCCGGCAGGAGCTCGGCGCGGAAGCCATCCAGCCCCATCTCAGAGGCCACCGAGGCCGCAACCCCGGCACTATCTCCCGTGAGCATTATGGTCTTTTCCACGCCCACGGCCTTGAGGGCGGCAACAGCCTCCCTGGCGCCAGGTTTGACCTTGTCTGATATGACGATATGACCGGCATATACTCCGTCGATGGCAACATGCACCACGGTGCCGTCATGGTGGCATTTTTCGCATTCATGAATCTGGATGCCGCGGTTCTCCATCATCCGGGCATTCCCGGCGCAAACCTTCCTGCCATTCACCAGCGCCTGCACTCCCTCGCCTGCAATCTCCTCTATATCAGCCACTTCGCAATCATCCTCCTCTGCCTTCCAGGCGCTCCTGAGGGCCTCGGCAATGGGATGGGTGGAGAGATGCTCCACATGCGCGGCCAGATGCAGGAGTTCATCCTCCCCTATCATCTCCGGATGCACCGCAGTCACTTCGAACACTCCCTGAGTGAGGGTGCCGGTCTTATCGAACACCACCGTCCGCAGACGTGAAAGAGCCTCCAGCCAGTTGGATCCCTTGACGAGGATGCCTTTGCGGGATGCGCCTCCGATGCCTCCGAAGAAACTCAGCGGCACCGAGATCACCAGCGCGCACGGGCAGGATACGATCAGGAAAGTCAGCGCCCGGTAGAGCCAGGTGGCGAAGTCTCCCCCGCCGATCCTGGGAGGGATGATTGCCAGCAGCACCGCGGCGCCCACCACTATCGGCGTATAGACCTTCGCAAAGCGGGTGATGAATGATTCGCTTTTCGACTTGTGGTCGGCCGCGTGCTCCACCAGTTCCAGTATGCGGGAGGCAGTGGATTCGCCGAAGGGCTTGCTCACTTTCACCCGGAGTGCGCCGCTCAGATTGATGCATCCGGAGGCGATGGTATCCCCCTCCGAGATGCCTCTGGGCACGCTTTCACCCGTCAGGGCCTTGGTGTCCAGCGAGGATTTACCCTCGATCACGATGCCGTCCATAGGCACTTTCTCGCCCGGGCGGATTACAATGATTTGTCCGGGGGCGATGGTCTCCGGATGCACGGTTTCAATGCCGTCGGTCGTCTCCAGATTGGCGGAATCCGGGCGGATGTCCATCAGCGCAGCTATGCTCTTGCGGCTGCGCCCTTCGGCAATCCCTTCGAAGAGTTCACCCAACTGGAAAAAGAGCATTACAAAGACCGCCTCCGGGAACTGGCTTTTTGCGCCCGGGAGGAAGGCTATCGCCAACGCCCCGATGGTGGCCACTCCCATCAGGAAATCCTCGTCCAGGGCCTCTCCTTCTAGGAGTTTCTCGGCCCCTTCGTGAAGGGTTTCCCAACCGACGATCAGGTATGGGATAAGGTATAGTAGCAGGTACTGCCAGGTTTGCCAGGAAGTATTCTTCTCTATTATTATATCTGCGATCAGTAGCACTGCTGCGATGGATATCTTTATTATGCTTTCATGCAGACCGCCTTCTTCGTGATGATGTTCGTGTTCCATAGTCTTCGAATTGTTTCTAAGGCGAAGATAAGGCCTTCTGAGCAGGCCACGTATGGCACTCACAATAAATGATGATAAAGTGTTAATAACTAGTCCGAAAATAAATGTTTGGAATTACGAAAAAAACTCTATATTTGCGCGAAATTCAAAAACGAAGTATTATGTTTTGGACACTTGAATTGGCCAGCTCGCTTGACGATGCTCCGTTCCCGGCCACTAAAGAAGAACTAATAGACTACGCAAACCGCTCCGGCGCCCCCGAAGAAGTAATCGAGAACCTCCAGGAACTCGAAGACGACGGCGAGGTATATGAAACCATCGAGGACATTTGGCCCGACTACCCCACCAAAGACGACTTTTTCTTTAACGAGGAAGAGTATTAGTTTGATTATCAAATAGTTGCAGATGAACCCGCGGTGTTTGCCGCGGGCTTTTTATTTCAACAGATTCTCCGTGAAGGCGAGCAGTTGTTCCGCGCCGGTTTTAACGTAGCGATGGATACGGTTTTCTTTTCGAGCCATTTCTTCGTTTTATCTGTCAGACTCATAGGCGATCACTTTGACGGGAAAACACTCTCGAAAATAACGCGCAAGCGCTCTGTATCCTTGATTATGGCACGCAATTCGGCAAGCGGAGCCTCATTTGGAGAGCCCGGAATCAGCAAGTGCAGATAACCTCCTTCGGCGTATTTTTCGTTCAGATGTTCCAGCGTCCGCTGCCAATGCCCTTCTTTATCCAGCTCGGGATAATGAGAGAGCCCGAACTGCACCGTGCGGCGGATGATGGTTTCCGGCTAGATCAGGCGGTCTGCCTCAGCCACCAGCCTGCCGTATATGCTGCGAGGGGGCGTAGTAGCCGATGCGCGGTGATCTTCCGCTGCCTGGGCGATGACCTCGACCTGCTCCGGAGAGAACCACTTTTTCAAGTTGACATCCTGCCGTATAATACGCCCGCTTTCAAGATGATGCGTCTTCCTATCCACGGCCAGCCCGAGGTCATGGCAGGCCGCTGCGGCATAAAGCATCTCCTCGTCTATATCATACGCTTTTCCCATCGCCATGGCACGTTCTATTACAGTCCGGGCATGATCTTCTCTATGAGCAAGATCGAACGATGCATAACGCGGAATGACCGAAGATTCGATATACTTTAAGAAGTCCTCTCTCATGGTTTTACAAATATACGAAAGGAACGTGTTTTTTATTTGAAAAAAAGACATTATACCGACAAAAATGACTATTTTTGTAGACCAAAACTTAATACCATTCTTTAATAGTAATGAAGATAACATCTGCCGATGCCCTTGAGGCCATCAGACGTGAGGCAATAAAAGCCTTGCGTGTAAGGGAGGAGAGCAACGTCTCCACATCGGAAGCCGCCTGCGGTCTGGACAAAGGCGCACCGCACATGCAGATACTCTGCTGCGGCGGAACCGGTTGCAAAGCCTCCGAAAGTGCAAAAATCGTCGAAAATTTCCGTTCATCACTCGAGCAGCACGGCGTAGCCGACAAGGTTGACGTCATTGTGCCCGGTTGCTTCGGATTCTGTGAGAAGGGCCCTATCGTCAAGATCGTGCCCGACAATACCTTCTACACCTCGGTTCACCCCGAGGATGTCGAGGAGATTGTCACTTCACACATTATCGGCGGTGAGAAGGTTGAGCGTCTGCTCTACATGGACCCCGGAACCGGAAAGCATATTTCCGACTCCAAGCACATGAACTTCTACCGCAAGCAACTCCGAATCGCTCTCCGTAACTGCGGATTCATCGATCCTGAGAATATCCTCGAATATATCGCCCGCGACGGCTACAAGGCCCTGGCCACCAGCCTCACCCGCGATAGCCTCGAAGTGCTGGCAGACATCAAGGCATCCGGTCTGCGCGGCCGCGGAGGTGCAGGCTTCCCCACCGGTCTCAAGTGGGAAATCGCCCGTAAGTTCGATGCTCCCGACAAGTACGTTGTCTGCAACGCCGACGAAGGCGACCCGGGTGCATTCATGGACCGTTCCATCATGGAGGGAGACCCGAACTCCGTGATCGAGGCCATGATGATCTGCGGCTACTGCATCAACGCCAACCACGGTCTTATCTACATCCGTGCGGAGTATCCCCTTGCAGTGCACCGCCTTCAGGTTGCCATCGCCCAGGCTCGTGAGTATGGCCTGCTCGGCAACAACATCCTCGGAACCGACTTCAACTTCGATATAGAAATCCGCTACGGTGCGGGCGCATTCGTCTGCGGTGAGGAAACCGCTCTCATCCACTCTATGGAAGGTAAGCGCGGCGAACCCACCCTCAAGCCCCCGTTCCCTGCAGAGGCCGGTTACTTTGGCAAGCCTACCAACGTCAATAACGTGGAGACACTGGCCAACGTGCCCATCATCCTGACCAAGGGTCCCGAGTGGTTCGCATCCATCGGCACCGAAAAGTCCAAGGGCACCAAGGTGTTCGCACTTGCCGGCAAGATCAACAACGTGGGCCTCATCGAGGTTCCCATGGGCACCACCCTCCGCGAGATCATCTACGATATCGGCGGCGGAGTAAAGAATGGCAAGAAGTTCAAGGCCGTCCAGACGGGCGGACCTTCCGGCGGCTGCCTCACGGAAAAGCACCTGGACATTCCCATCGACTATGAGAGTCTGGCTGCTGCCGGCTCCATGATGGGTTCCGGCGGTATGATT
>JAGCUK010000050.1 GCA_017962925.1 Bacteroidales bacterium | reverse complement strand
TATGAACCCACGGGGGAGGAAGATATACTGGCTTTGTAATCGGCCTTATTGGGTGTGATCTCGGCATAGGGCTTCCATCAGTCGCTGGAAGACAAGTGCCACCGGATGCTGAATGCGGTGGAGCCCGGAACGGAAATACCTATCCATCGGCATCCTGCCAAAGACGAGTCATTCGTCGTGCTGAGAGGAAAGGTCCGCTCCACGACCTATAATGATGACGGATCTGTGCTGGAAAGCGTAGTGCTTTGTGCTGCGGAAGGACGTTACGGCGTGGACATCCCCAAAGGCGTCTGGCATAAGCTTGTAAGCCTGGAGAGCGGCAGCGTGGTGTTTGAATGCAAAGAAGGCCTGTTCGTGGAGCATGAGGTGGAAGGAATTTTGGAAGTGAAAAGTGCAAAATGAAGATTGAAAAGTTGAAATCAATCTTGAAAAGGGGTTTGGGCTTTTTGCTCTTTTGTGTTTTGGCCACAACGCAGGGCCTGTGGCGGGGATTGATGTTTATTGACTCTTTGAAATGACTCAAGACGAATTGTGGCAAATGAAATACCACGAGGTGGTTACGTTCATTGAGAAGAACAAACGTAATCCATCTAAACATCGCATAGAGGAGCATTTGATGCTTAATTGGGTGAAGCACAACCGTAAACTGTTAAAAGCTGGTAAAATGAATCCAGAAAGGGTTGAGATGTTTGGGAAATTGGTGTATTTATGGGAGGAGAGTAAGAGGAAGAATCAGTATCAGTGATAATCATGGCGGAGTCAACGAATAAAACTACATCAGTTATCCAATCATTCGACGAAACATTCGAGTCAGGGAATCTTGTGGATACGCTCTCACAGGCTGGAGAGGTTGGGCTGGATTATGCATTAGAAGTTGCGGAAGCCGCCCCAATCCTAAAGGATATTCCTGTTCTTGGCTTAATCGTTAGTGGCACTAAAACCGTTGCGAACATACGAACGTATGTGCTCTGACAATAGCGCAATGAATGTACCTTCCAGAGCGTTTTCTAATGTACCGTCTGTAACGGATTCAAATGTACCACTTCAGATGTGGTTGCTCTAAGGTTCTGCAAAGTTAGTTCTTTTTCTGGTTATTTCGCCTGAGGGAGTCACCTTTGAGTTTTATCCGATGCGCGTTAGCGCAGAGGCGATCCATGATGGCGTCAGCCAGGGTTGGTTCATTGATGTAGTCATACCACTTGGCAACGGGAAGTTGCGATGTGATGATGACTGATTTGCGCTGGTAGCAGTCTTCCAGTATCTGGAGCAAAGCCAGCCGCGAGTTATTGTCGAGCGGCTGAAGTCCGAAGTCATCAAAGATGACGAGGTCATTCCGTTCGATGCGATTGATCACCTTCAGAAGACTTCCGTCAAGTTTAGCGAGCGCGATGCGCTCGATGAACTTGTTCATTGAGAAGTATTCAACACGGTGTCCCAGGAAGCATGCCTGACGGCCAATGGCGCAAGCCAGGAAGGACTTTCCGCAACCGGTCTTGCCGTCAATCAACACGTTCTCTGCCCTGTCAATGAAGCTGCAGTCAGCGAGCTTCAGCAGCATCTCTTTTGAGAGATTACGCTCATCAGAACAGATGACATCTTCCATGACGGTGTTGTACCGGAGCTTACTTGTTTTCAAGTATAACTCCGTCCGGCGCCGGTTGCGATATTGACGCTCCGCTTCTGCCAGCCGGGCAACGAACAGGTCCAATGTGGGCCATTCGTTTACCGGCAAAGCCTGGAGCCCTTTATAGCATTCAGCCATGCCCTTGAGTTTTAGATCTTCCAGTTGGAGGATGGTTTCTTGAGTGTTCATGTGTTTGTATTCATATGTGTGCCAGCTTTGGTTACTGATATTCGGATGCCCCACGGACATTGTCATTGGCGGGGATGTACGGTGTCATATTCGAGGACATTAACGGAAGCTCATCAAGGTTGCTCTTGAGTATAGCCTCTATACGTTTGTATGTTGATGCGGTCTTGGGTTCGATTCTTTGACAAGCTGCTTCTAACCGGTCTGCGCCATATTGAACGGCTAGTCTAAGAACGCCCTGGCAGGCCCGGTAGGCTTGCTGAACAAAGAGTGCAGATTTCAAGATGCAGTCAATGGATGCCCGGGTATTCGGCCCTATTTGACTGGCCTTGGACAACAGGTACGCAGCATTGATATCTTTGGATTTCAAGTAGGCCAGGTGGTTGGGTGGCATATGTTCCGCAATGGTGGAGTATCCTTCCGTATATAGCCTCTTGTGGGCGGCTATCCTGACAAAGTCTACCCAGACTTCAACCGTCTCGGTATCGTATACAACTTTGGCCTTTTTACCGACATACTGATAAGGGACGCTATAGAAGCGGATCTTGTCCACCTGGAAGTGATACGTGGTGTTGATGATTATCTCTTTTTCGTATTTGAACAGGAACCGGGAGGAAGGCAGAGGAAGCAGATATGGCAGTTCTTCCTTTTCGAACTGCTCCCGACGGCTATAGGTTTTATTCTTACGGTCACGGTTGTTGTACAGGTCATTCAACTCGTCCAACTTGCGATTGAGTTCTTCAATAGAGAAGAACGTTTCTCGGCAGATGCGGCTGTAGTAGTACCTGTAGGCCTGATTAACAAGGCTTTCCGCCGGCCCTTTATCACGGGGTTTTCTAGAACGGCATTCGTCCAGATCCGTCCCGTAATGAAGACACCACTGACTGGCAGCCTCGTTTAGAGTAGGCTCGTATCTGTTGGCTTTTTTGATCCATTGGCGCATGTTGTCTGTCTTGGATATCTCAGCAACGCCACCAAAGTATTCAACTGCCTTGGACAAAGCTTGGAACAGATATTCCATCTTGGCATTTGGCAATGCCGTAACGTAACTGAGCATTGAGTATGGAAGCACACATACAAGGACAATGGCTGATACTGCCTCTCCAGTGGACTTGTCCACTATCCATAGGCCATCACCTGCGAAGTCAAACTGCATTTCACGGCCAGGCTCGTAGACATTGTGGTACTTGTAGTCGTGGTTCTTCTCATACTCCTGGATGATGGCTTTGAACTGCGTATATCCATACGGATTGTCCGTAGCCTTCTGGTAGTCAGCATACAGCCCGTCATAGGTCATGTGCTTCCACTTCATTTGCAGAGCGTACTCTTCTACGTTTTCCATCATGAAGGCGTACCTGTCAGCATCGCGACTGCGATGGCCATCACCTTTGACCATGATCGCGTTTAACTCGGCGTCTTCCAGGTTAAGAAGATCAACCATGGCTTTCCCGGATGCCTCAGCACGGTCCCGGTAAGCCCTAAGAGATGTGCGGCTGATATGCAGCTTGCGCTCCATCTCCCTCAAGGAGGTTCCTCGAACGAACTCTCGAATGATTACTCTGATGTCCGTCATTGTTGCTTTTCTGTTTGCCATATCTTTGTGGTATTTGTCTTCTAACCACAAAGTTACATCTGTCAAACTTAAAGCAACCTATCTGAAGTTCCTGCCTAACCGCGGCTGGCACGGGTTAATACCGGCAGGGGGTACATTTGTTTCTGCTACGGGTGGTACATTTCAAAGTGATACGCCCGGTACATTTGTTTCCGCTATGGGCGGTACATTTGATTCTGATATACCCGGTACATTTGAAAGTGCTACAGGGGGTACATTTAATCCGCTGCTATCAAACAACATAACACGCACAACACCTAACTATGGGAATAATTCAGAACAACATCAAGGCAATCAGAAAAAAATTAGGCTATAGCCAAGAGACTGTTGCCGATGTCCTCGGTATAGGCCGAACCACCTATACCGAGTATGAGACTAAAGACATTGACATCCCTTTAACTATTCTTGAGAAACTCAGTGATTTCTTTCTAGTAGAACTCGTGTCCTTTTTTGCAGAGGATGAGGACCAATTAAAGGATACACTTGTCTGCGCTTTTAGAACAGACGGTGTCTCTATAGATGACCTTCGAAAGATAACGAAGTTTAAATCTATCGTAAAGAATTATATCAAAATGCAGAGGATTGAAAGATAATGGCCAGAATTGCGGAGTATATTATCGAAGAAGAAGCCAATAATCTCAGGGATCAATTTTTCCTTGGGAATAGGCTTCCTGTTGACTTGGAGGGGCTTCTTATAAAGCAGGGAATACTGACCGTTTTTACTAAAATGAGTCCGGATTTCAGTGGGATGTGCCTTAAATACAATAAAGACACAAACTTCATTCTCGTTAATTCAGACATTGTTTTGGGTAGACAGAATTTCACCATTGCCCATGAATTATATCACTTGTTTGTTCAAGATGAAAAAGAGTTTAAAGTCCACTCCTGCGATGTGATTAATCCACAGTCGCCCATTGAAAGGCATGCAAACACTTTTGCCTCTTATTTTCTTCTTCCTCAGGCCGGGGTTGTTGAAGTTATGCAGAGAATTGAGTGTAACAAGAAGACGGTCAATGCTGCACACATTATTATGATGTGTGATTATTTTGGCGTTTCATATAAGGCAATGCTTGTCCGGGTTAACAAGATTCTAGGTCTTGCTCAAGATCGTTTTGATGTTTTGAACGCAGTTCAACCTATTCCAGCTGCAAAAGAGTTTTCTTTGGGCACGGAAGTCTTTGAGAAACCTAAGATCAAAGAAAAGGTAATTGGGGACTACTCTTCTAAAGCCCAGGCTTTATATGAAACTGGCCTTATCTCAAAAGGGCATCTTATTGAATTACTAAACGACATAAAGATTGGTGGGGATGAATAGAGTGAAGATTGTCCTTGATGCGGATGTTGTAATTGATTTTATTGCTGGTCACCAGTTCCACGTTTTACCGCGGATACTTCGTTGCCCAGCCACAAGAAATGGCGGTTGATGGAAAAGATTTTTGAGTTGGAGAAGTAGGCTTGTGTGGCACTTAACCCCCTGATATACAGTTAGTTGCTTAAAGTAGGGTGCTGAGTTTCCGGCACCCTACTTTTGTTATGTCGCTGTGAGTCAGTGTTTTACCTGCCACGCCTCGGTCATTGCCTGCTGCCTGTTCTATAACCTGGTGCAAAAACGACCGTTTTCGCACCAGGTCACTGGTTTTTAGGGGGTACCTGGGGCGCCAGAGGCCGAATCCGCCCCAGGTGGGGGCTTTCTTCGGGGTACCTGGTGCGCCAGAGGCTAAATCCGCCCCAGGTGTCACACTCCTTTGAACAGTTTCCTATACTCCTTCGCTTTCTTTTCCAGGGGCAGGGGATAGGCCCTTGAGGTTGAGGGCATTCGCCAGAAGGTAATAGGTTCCTGCGCCACGCTCGGGATGACAAGGTTCACATAACTGCCAATAGATGGCATGGCGCAACCGAAGGTCTGGGAGATGATGGTGCTGGCCTTTTCGCCGGTCGTAACAATGGCGCGACATTCGGGTATCCTACGTAACAATGCTGCGATATCGGTGGGCGTAACGACTTCCAGGAATGCGTCGGAGGCATTGTCTTTCAGCCGGCGGACTTCGGTGGCGGTGTCGTAGAAGGCCAGGCCGGCGTCTGTGCAGAACATTCGAATCGCCGCCTCATCAAATCTCTTTTCCCCCGGCACGCAGAAGTGGCCGCGGTCCCCAAAGAAAACAATTCCCATTATCCTCCAGAAGTCATTGATCCAGTTAGGATAATAAAATGGCATACACCAGCGATGCGGCTGGGGCGGGAAACTCCCCAGGAAGAGGATGCGGGCCCCTTCTGGCAGGAACGGCTGGAATGGATGCTTCTCCGTTTTCATTTCCCAAAGATACGCTTTCTGCCGGTAATCCTCGTCATCCTCCAGGAGAATTCGGAGGCTCCGTTGCACTAACTGTGAAGGCTTTCTAGGTCAGACAACGGATAAACATATTGGTATTTTGCGGGGATTTTCAACGATAAAGTTGAGAATTCTTGCTTTTTTTATTGTTTGTTTGTATGTTTGCATCAAATGATAGATGGCGAGATGGTTACGATAGAAGAGGTAAAAGCGTTCTTGAGTCAGTTTAATATCAAGGCGCAGGTGTACGGGATTCTTTTTCGGGATGACCGTCCCAAGAACGCTGAGGCGATGCTGGAGTTGGATATAACGAAAGTGCAGCGTGAGGTTATTGTTAAAAGTCTCGTTCCGCAGGATTATGTGGAAGGGCCTGTGATTGATAAACTGAATAAACAGAGGGAAATGTGGGTTTTCGGTAAGGATGTGAAAGGACGTGAGGTGTATATCAAAATTACGCTGGGGTATGAGAACGGTCAGACTATTTGTATATCATTCCATATTGCAGAGCATCCATTGAAGTATCCTTTTAAACCATAATAAAATGAAAGTGCCTAACAGTCCCCTGACCGGGAAGCCCATGAGGGTGCTCTTCGAACCGGAAAAGATGAAATACCGGGGAGAGGAGTTTGATTGTACATACATTTCGTTTCGAGATGATGCTGAAGGCGAAAGTTACACTACGACGGAAAGTGATGGTATATGGCTTAGCCAGGTGACGAACCAGTATCGCGAGCGTCACGGGATTCCGTACCAGGATGAAATAATCGCCCTGCGGGAACGTTATGGCTTGAGCGCGGCCAAGATGTCGTTGATCCTTGGTTTCGGAGCCAATCAGTATCGTCTGTACGAGGAAGGCGAGGTGCCGAGCGAGAGTAATGGGAAGATGATTCGCAGTGCGATGAATCCGCAGGTGTTCCTTGATTTAGTGAAAAGTTCGCGCCATCAACTCTCCGACCGTGAATACGCCAAAATAACGGCACGCGTGGAAGAAGTGGTTACTGAGGCGGAGAACTGCCGAGATGAGTTGTGGGAGGCTGAGTGGCTATTCCGTAGTAGACGTGGTTTGTCGAATGGTTTTGCACCGCAGTCCACAAAGAGGCTGAAGAATCTGCTGCTATACATGCTGAGCCAAATAGGCGAGACTTTTCAGACTAAAATGAACAAGGTGCTGTTCTATATTGATTTCCTGTCGTATCGCGAGAGGGGATTGGCAATTTCTGGGTTAGCATACAATGCTTTGGAATTCGGCCCTGTGCCTCAGCGATGGGATCGCGTTTATTGCGCTTTTGATGAGATAGAAGAACAGTTAAAAGTGGTCCAGGGACAGGAGTGTTTGTGCCTCAAGACTGATTTCGAGGCTGATATGAGCGAGTTCTCAGAGGATGAAATCAAAGTGATTGATGAGGTTTGTTCTAAGGTGAAAGACATGACATCTCGAGCCATATCGGACATGAGTCATAAGGAAACGGCGTGGAAGGATTATGTTGGTAAACCGGAAACGATACCTTTTAATAAAGCTTTTTCTTTAGTTGCATTTTAATATAGTAGTATATGCGAAATTTCACTTATTACACCCCCACGGAAGTGATCTTCGGGCGGAACGCCGAGGAGCAGACAGCTGCGCTGATCAAAAAATATGGCGGCCGCAAAATTCTGGTCCATTACGGCGGCGGGAGCGTCAAGCGATCGGGGCTGCTGGACAGAATATGCACCCAACTGACCAACGAGGGTATCGAGTACATTCTCTTAGGCGGCGTAGTGCCGAATCCGCGCCTCTCACTCGTGCACGAGGGCATCGAGCTCTGCCGGCGCGAAGGCATCGACCTCATTCTCGCGGTCGGCGGTGGCAGCGCGATGGATTCTGCCAAGGCGATCGCCTATGGCACTCCCTACGAGGGTGATGTGTGGGATTTCTTCTGCGGAAAGGCGAAGCCCGCGACCGCCCTGCCTGTCGGGGTCGTGGTGACCAATCCTGCCACCGGCAGCGAGATGAGCGATTCCTGCGTCATCACCAACGAGGCGGATAAAGACAAGCGCGGATATTCCAGCCCCCTCGGGCGCTGCCGTTTCGCCATCTCCAACCCCGAGCTCACCTTCACTCTGCCTCCCTACCAGACCGCGGCGGGCGTGGCGGACATAATGATGCATACGATGGAGCGTTATTTCTCCAACGATATGGATATGGCCTTGACCGAGGCGCTGGCGGAGGCCCTCCTACGAACCATGAAGGAGAACGCTTACAAGGTCCTCGCAAACCCCACCGACTACACCGCCCGCACCCAGATAATGTGGGGCGGAAGCCTGGCGCATAACGGCCTGACGGAGTGCGGGATGCTCCGCGACTGGGCGAACCATAAGATGGAGCACGAGCTCAGCGGGATGTTCGACGTGACCCACGGTGCCGGCCTGACGGCTCTCTGGCCTACCTGGGCGCGCTATGTCTACAAGTCCAACATCCAGCGTTTCGTGCGGTTCGCGGTGAATGTGATGGGTGTGCCTGCGGATCCTGCCAATCCCGAAGCCGTCGCCCTCAAAGGTATCGAGGCGATGGAAAGCTTCTATAAAGATATCAAGATGCCGGTGAATCTCCCCGAACTCCTAGGCCGCCCCGTCACCGAAGCGGAGATTGCCGAGCTCGCGCGACGCTGTAGCCACGACGGCACCATCACCGTCGGCAACCTCCGCGTCCTGACCCAGGAGGACATCGCCGCCATCTATCGCCTGGCAAACCAGTAACCGGCAAACCAGTAACCGGCGAATCTAAAGCAGGAAAAACAAGGCCACTCCGGCCATCGAGACCACCACGCCAAGCACCTCCCGCAGTTTGATGCGTTGCTTGTAGATGAAGGAGTAGGGGAAGAGGATGAATACGGGGCTGAGTGCCATCAGGGTGGATGCGATGCCTGCGCCCGTATATTGCACGGCCATCAGCGAGAGCGACACTCCCAGCACCGGGCCGAACAAGGTCACTATCAGGGCGTAGCCCATCCCGGTGCGGTCATGCACTGCCGCCCGCAGCCTGGGAAGATCCTTCTGCAAGGCCATCAGCGCCAGGAATCCGCTTGCGCCAACTATCGCCCGAATCATCGTGGAAGCGAAAGGCAGCATCTGCGCCATCATCGTGGGCGCATCTTCCGGAATGCTCCCGGCGTAATACTGCACCCCCACTTTGCTCAGCACTAACCCCACTCCCTGCCCGATTCCGGCACCTATGCCCAGCAGCACGCCTTTGAAGGGGAGTGTCAGCTGCACCTTGTGCCCGCCGCCCCTGCTGAGGATGGAGATGGCGATGCCGCACAGGGTCACTCCCATCGCCAGGCCCGCCTTCCAGCTCAACGTCTCTCCCAGAATCGCCCATCCTGCAATCGCGGCCATGGGTGGCGCGAGCGTCATGAAGAGCTGGCCGAAGCGTGCGCCGATGAAGATGTAGCAGTTGAAAAGGCACCAGTCCCCGAAGACATATCCTACCAGGGCGGAAAGCGCCAGCCATCCCCAGGCTTTGCCGGATGCATAGACGGGGTAGGGGTGGCCGATGGTAATCCAAAGCAGCCCGGCCAGGAAGACTATCGCCATCGACAGGCGCAGGGCGTTGGTGGTCATGGAGCCGATCCTGTGGCTGGCTTTGTCCGCGAAGAGCGCGGTGACGGTCCAGGACAGGGCGACGGCGAGTGATATGATTTCTCCGAGGTGGTTCATGGGGTTATTTGCTCAGATACTGCCGGCGTTCGGCTTCCGGGAACTTCTCTATGGCGTAGCGCAGCATGGTGCGGGGCATGGTTTTGTATCGGGGGAGGAGGTATGCTTCCAGGGCAGCCTTGTCCCGTTTTCCAGCTTCCCGCAGTAGCCAGCCGACTGCCTTGTGGATGAGGTCGTGGGGGTGGTGCAGGAGGATGTCCGCGATCTTGAATGTGTCTTCCAGTTGCCCGTGGCGGATGAAGGTCATGGTGCTGACGATTCCTATCCGCTGCTCCCAGATTGTGCGGCCGTTCCGAGCAAGGTCGTATAGGAGCGTGCGGTCCTTATCCAAGAGCCATTCTCCCAAGAGGGGATAGCAGCTCAGGTCCACCAGGTCCCAGTTGTTGATGTATTGGGTGTGGGAGAGGTAGAAGTCGATGTAGGTCTGTTGTATATCATGCCTGAACAATTCCACCAACGTCAGCAACGCCGCCAGCCGCACCTCATGGTACTCGGAGCGAATGCACTCTTCCAATTCCGCAAAACCAATCTCCCTCCAACACTCCTTCACCACCGCTCGCGTCGCCGGTACCTTGATCCCCAGGAACTTATCCCCCTCACCATACTGCCCCGGCCCGGTCTTGAAAAACCGCGCCAACCCCGCCACCTGCGCCGGCTCCGCCACCGCCCGCATCCTCTCTAAAAGTATATTATTCTGCCTCAAAGTGTATTATTCTAGCTTAAAGTATGTTTTTCTGGCTCAAACCGCCTCTCACTGCGGGTAACGTCCCAAAAACCGGGACGTCTCCCGCAAAATCGGCCTTTTTTGCGGGTAACCTGCAAAATTTTGGGACGTTACCCGCACTTTAATGTGAAAGCAAAAATACTACATTTCCAAAGAAAAGCTATTGTTTCTTCACTATTTATTTTGGATATTTGTGGAAAGCCAGTCCGGGCTCTCCGGACATTGGATAAATGAGAAAGATTATGAGGAAGATTTGGCTTATTACAACTGATCATCTGGAAGAGGAACTTTGGTTCCGGGATGAGGAGGATTTTAGGGTGGCGATGAATTTTATCGCCATTCAAGCTGCGCGTAACCGTAGGGTGGTGGTTCTTGTATTTATTCTGATGTCTAACCATGTTCATTTTATCGTTATAGGTACCAGGGAAGATGCCGAGGATTTCATTAATGGATTCAGGCACCGGTATGCTATCTATATGAGAAAGAAATGGGGAGTCAAAGAGTTTCTTCGTGGAAATGGTGTGGATTATGAAGAGGTTACTTATGAGGAAGAATCCTTCGAGCGCGCTGCCGCGTATGTGCAGATGAACTGCGTCGCAGCCAAGATATGCACTCATCCGGTTCAATACCCATGGGGCACGGGGAGTTGCTTTTTCAATCAAACGAAGCCTTCCGGCAAACGATTGGGGGATATGTCTGTCCGAGCCAGAGAGCGCCTTCTGCATAGTTGCAATGTCGACCTTCCGGAGGATTGGCGGGTCTGCGATAACGGATACATCCTTCCTCAGGAATATGTGGACCTGAGGGCCGTGGAAACGCGGTTTCGCACACCTCAAAGGATGAATTATTTCTATACCAATTCTTCCAAAGCCAAAAAGAGAATTGAAACAAGTGAAGGGCATATGGCCGCTTTCAGGGATCAGATTATTCTAGGCGCTTTGCCGGATCTGTGCCGAAGTCTGTTTGGGAAGGAGTCTTTTTCGGAGCTCTCGCCGGAGGATAAAACCGAGTTCATGCGGCAGATACGTTTCCGGTTCAGTGCCGATGTCAATCAGATCGCCCGTGTATGTGGTTTAAGCTATGCCGATGCGGCCAGGATGATGGATTGCGGGTAGCATCCTTGTGGTGCTTTACACTATAAGTGTACCGTTAATCGAAAAGAATGGTTATATTTGCAAGACCACATAATACGAATTAGAAAGTCTATGGACTTTATAAAGAGAATTACCAACTGGTACTTCAGCAAGAAGATGCTGCCGTACTGGGTCATACTACTGGCGGATGCTGCTATCGTTTTCGGTTCGGCCGTCTTTACCTATTGGATATTCAATCACTCAGAGATTACTTACGAAAACCACGTTTCGGTCTTCCTGACCTCGGCGCTCTTTGCCCTTCTCAGCTGGATCGGTGCCAGTTGCTTCCGGACTTATCACGGGGTGCTGCGCTATTCCAGTTTCGTGGATCTCCTCAGGCTGGTTTATGCCAATACCGTGTCGATGGTGCTTGCTCTGGGAGTTACGCTGTTCTTCTGGTGGCTGAAAGTGGATATCCTTTCTGCTTTCACCCTCACGCAGATAGTGGTCGCTTTCGTGTTCGCCACTATGGGTATGTGGGCAATGCGCATCCTGGTGAAGATTATCTTCGATGTGGCAAATTCCGATTCCAAGGCTGAGCGTGCGCTTATCTACGGCGCCCTCACCGGAGGCATCGGCCTTGCAAAGAATATCCGCACTTCATATCCCGACCGCTTCGAACTCCGGGGATTCATCTCTCATGAGAAGCGTATCAAGAATATGAAGCTTTTGGGTGTGAAGGTCTATAATCTCGAGGATGATTTTGCGGAGATTATCAAGAAAGAACGCATCCAGGCAGTGCTGGTGACGCCCAAGCGCGAGAATGAGTTCCGCAACAACCAGAAACTTCAGGATATCCTCATCACCGGCGGTTGCAAGATTTATATGGTGCACGATGCCGAGCGGGCGAGCATCAAGGACGGCAGCATTTCAGAAGATAACGTCCAGCTCAAGGAAGTGTCGGTGGAGGATCTTCTCCCGCGCCAGGAGATCCGGGTGGATATGAAGTCGGTGTCTGAGCAGCTCGCCGGCAAGCGCGTGCTCATCACCGGTTCCGCCGGCTCCATCGGCAGCGAAATTGTGAGGCAGGTGGCGGCTTCCAATCCCGCCAGCCTTATGCTCATAGACCAGGCAGAGACTCCTCAGCACGACATCCGTCTGATGATGGCCAGGGATTTCCCGGATGTGCCTTGCGAAACCGTAGTGGCCAGCATAGACCGCCGCACCCGGATGGAGCACGTGTTTTCTTCTTTCCGCCCGGATATCGTTTTTCACGCCGCGGCCTATAAGCACGTGCCGATGATGGAGGATAACCCCTCCGAGGCCGTTCTAAACAATATCAACGGCACCAAGATCATAGCCGACCTGAGCGTGAAGTACGGCGCCAAGAAGTTCGTCATGATCTCTACCGACAAGGCTGTCAACCCCACCAACGTGATGGGATGCAGCAAGCGTATCTGCGAGATCTATGTGCAGAGTTTGGACCGCAAGCTCAAGATGGAAGCCCTGCCCAAGCGCAAGGAATATACCCAGTTCGTCACCACCCGTTTCGGAAACGTCCTGGGCAGCAACGGCAGCGTCATCCCTCTTTTCCGCGAGCAGATCAAGAGGGGAGGCCCCGTCACTGTGACCGACGAGCGCATAGTCCGTTTCTTTATGCTGATTCCCGAGGCCTGTAAGCTGGTTCTCGAGGCTGGCACCAAGGGCAACGGCGGCGAGATCTTCGTCTTCGACATGGGCAAGCCCGTCAAGATCGCGGACCTTGCAAAGAGGATGATAGCCCTGTCCGGTGCCAAGAACGTGGAGATCAAGTACACCGGCCTGCGCGATGGCGAGAAGCTCTACGAGGAGGTGCTGAACGAGCTCGAGGGCACCAAGCCCACCTTCCACGAGAAAATCCGTATCGCCCAGGTGCGCGAGTACGACTACGACGAGGTCAACAAGGCCATCGAGGACCTTGTGGAAACCGCCAAGTTATATGATAATATGGAAACGGTGCGCAAGATGAAGCAGATCGTGCCTGAGTACAAGAGCAATAACTCCATCTACGAGCAGTTGGACAACGAGCCGGAGGCGAAGTAGCAAATACTATTATGAAAACAAAATCCTTTAAGGATATCGACTATTCCGGACAGGTTCTGGAAGGTATCGATTTTTCCGGCTGCACGCTGGTGAACGTTAATTTCAAGAACGCCACCCTGAGGCACTGCAGCTTCGACGAGGCAACTCTGGACGGCTGCGATTTCGATCATTCCGGCAAGGCGGCCGAGCCCACGCTGCAGAGCGTATCCTTCCGCAAGGCAACCCTCGAGAACTGCCGTTTCCGCTATGCCAACATCTCCTGGAGCGACTTCCGCTATGCGCGGATCAACAACGCTACCTTCGAGGATGCAACGGTGGATTTCTGCGACTTCTATCGCGCGTTTTTCGAGGGCGTGGTGCTCTTCAAGCATTCGTCCTTCTCCAACTGCAGCATCTTCAATACTTATTTTGGGGATGGCTCCAACATCCGCCGGGAGAATCTCTTCCGCGGGCGCATCCTCCAGCAGGATAAGGAAGCTTACACCAAGTTCCTGGTGGACTGGCACAACTTCGGCACCGGGGTGCGCACCAACGACCGCAGTCAGGTATCCGATTGGGATCCGTCCGAGGCGGTTAAGAGTCGCTGGGCTGATGCGGAGGATATTTACAAGACCATCAATGGCCTTTGGAATGAGAAGGGTTACATCGCGGATGCCAACTGGGGTTATGTGCAGGGCCGTCGCATGGAGCGCCGCCGGATGATCGCGGAGCTGAGCGATTCCAAGATTGGCTTCTGGAAGAAGGCCGGGAACCTCTGGCGCATCCTCATGAATTCCCTTTCGGACCTCCTCTTCGGCTACGGCGAGAGCATGTTCAAGATGGTGGTGACTTACATCGTGACGGTATTCCTCTTCGCGATGTTCTTCTGCGCCGAAGTATCGCCCCTGAAGTACCTGGAGGCCCTCGGCATCAGCCTAAAGAATATGGCCGGCATGGATTCGGACATCCTGGAAGGCGTTTCGCCGCTGGTTGACATGCTCAACCTGGTGCAGACCACCATCGGCATCCTCCTTACCGGAATCTTCGGCTTCATCCTCGGCAACAAGATCCGTAATCAATAGAAATGCTACTACATATTACATCTGAAACCGGCAGGCTCAAGGAAGTGGTTCTTGGGTTGCCGTATTCCAACGGGCCGGCTCCGACGCTGGAGGAGGCCTTCGACAGCAAGTCCTACGAATCCGTCAAGAACGGGGTTTATCCCACCGAGCAGGCAATAGTACGCGAGATGGAGGCCTTCGAGGCCATCCTCAAGAAGCATGGGGTGAAGGTGCACCGGCCGGCGCTGGTGACCAACTGCAATCAGGTCTTCTCCCGCGACGTAGGCTTCGTGATCGACGACAAAATCATCGTCTCCAACATCATCCCCGACCGCCAGGCGGAGATCGACGCGTACGAGCCCATCTACCGCAACATCCACTATAAGAATATCTACAACCTCCCCGAGGCCGTGCACGTGGAAGGCGGCGATGTCATCCTCTACAACGGCATCGTGTTCGTAGGGCAGTACAACTTCCCCGATTATCCCACGGTGAAGACCGCTCGCACCAATGCGCTGGCGCTGGACTACCTCAAGATGATCTTCCCGGAGAAGGACATCGTGCCCCTGAACCTCCGCAAGAGCGACACCGACCCCTACGAAGGCATACTCCATCTGGACTGCACCTTCATGCCGGTAGGCCGCGGGAAAGCCATCATCTACCGCGAAGGATTCATGAACCCGCGCGACGCGGAGCACCTTGTGAACGTGTTCGGGGCGGAGAACGTCTTCGACCTCACGCGTGAAGAGATGTATTGGATGAACTCCAACATCTTCTCTATTTCGGAGGATATTGTGGTGGTGGAAGAGCACTTCACCCGCCTGAAGGCGTGGCTGGAGGCCCAGGGCATCACCGTGGAGACCGTGCCCTACCGGGAGATTTCCAAGATGGGCGGCCTGCTGCGTTGCTCCACTCTTCCTCTGGTGAGAGAATAACCTCGACTGACTATGAATAAACTTGCTATGATTGCCTTCGGCGGGAATGCGCTCCTCCGCGCCGGTCAGAAAGGCACCTTCGACGAACAGCTGGAGAACGTGGAGCGCACCTGCCAGCAGCTTGTCCCCCTGATCGAGAAGGGCTATGATATAGTGATAGGCCACGGCAACGGCCCCCAGGTGGGGAATGCGCTGCTGCGGCATGAGGCCGGGAAGAAGATGTTCGATATGCCGGCGATGCCGATGGATTTCTGCGGTGCTGAGACCCAGGGGTCTATTGCCTACCTGATCGAGACCGCACTGGAGCGTGTGCTCAACCGCGCCGGTATCCACCGCAGAATCGTCTCCCTGGTCACCCGGGTGGAGGTTGCGGCAGATGATCCCGCCTTCCAGAATCCTACGAAGCCGGTTGGGCCTTACTATAAGGAGAAGCCCCAGGACGGCGCGACTTATAAGGAAGATCCCCGCGGGTTGGGATGGAGGAAGGTTGTTGCATCCCCGAAACCGATAGATGTTCATAACATCGACCTGATAGAAAAGATGGCGCGCGAAGGCAGCATAGTGATTACAGTCGGAGGTGGCGGCATCCCCGTCATCAAGAAACCCGACGGCTACCGTGGCATCGAGGCGGTTATCGACAAGGACCTCGCCAGTACCCTCTGCGCAATCCAGATGAAAGCCGATGAATTCTACATCCTGACGGATGTGGCCAAGGTATATATCAACTTCCGGAAGCCCGGAGAGATGGCCCTCGACGCGATCACCGTCGCCGAGGCCGAACGCTATCTCGCCGAAGGCCAATTCGCGGAAGGATCCATGGCACCCAAGGTGCGCGCGGGTATACTTTTTGTAAAGAATGGAGGCGCACAGTGTGTTATCACCGAGGCTGGGCAGCTCGGAAATCCTGCCTGCGGAACAAGAATAATTCCTTAATAGATATGTCAGTAAACCTAAAGAACCGCAGTTTCCTTAAACTGCTCGATTTCACCCCCGAAGAGATTCAGTATTTCCTTGACCTTGCCGCCGAGCTCAAGCAGGCGAAGCGCGAAGGCAGAGAGCGTAAGACTATGGTAGGCAAGAACATAGCCCTCATATTCGAGAAGACATCTACCCGCACCCGCTGCTCCTTCGAAGTGGCGGCCTACGACCAGGGCGCGCACGTGACCTACCTCGGCCCCACCGGCAGCCAGATCGGCATCAAAGAGACCATGAAGGACACTGCCCGCGTTCTTGGGAGGATGTATGATGGCATCGAGTATCGCGGCTTCGCGCAGACGACCGTGGAGGAACTTGCGAAGTTCTCCGGCGTGCCGGTGTGGAACGGCCTGACCAACGAGTTCCATCCTACCCAAATCCTCGCGGACTTCCTGACCATGCGCGAGCATAGCGACAAGCCCCTGAATCAGGTTTCATACGCTTATCTCGGCGATGCACGTTTCAATATGGGCAACTCCCTGCTGGTTGGCGGCGCGAAGATGGGGATGGATGTGCGCATTGTGGCTCCGAAGCCCCTGCAGCCCGCTGCCGAGCTGATTGCGGAGTGCCAGAAGATTGCCAAGGAAACTGGCGCGTGCATCACCATCACCGATGATGTTGATGCTGGCGTGAAGGGATGCGATTTCATCTACACCGATATTTGGGTCTCCATGGGTGAGCCGGACGAGGTATGGAAGGAGCGTATCGCCATGCTGCTGCCTTATCAGGTGAATGCCAAGCTGATGGCCCGCACAGGCAACCCCAACTGCAAGTTTATGCACTGCCTGCCGTCCTATCACAATCGTGACACGAAGGCGGGTGAGGATGTGTACCAGAAGTTCGGTCTGGATGGCGTCGAGGTGACGGAGGATGTGTTCGAGAGTCCTGCCAGTATCGTTTTCGACGAGGCGGAGAACCGCATGCATACCATCAAGGCCGTCATGGTCGCAACCCTCGGAGACTAGATGAAAAGGTTAGTTATTACTTTGCTGGCCCTGACGCTCTGCGCCGGGGCTTTTGCCCAGTGGCAGATCGATTCGCGGGATTACCGCATCTCCAAGTCGGATTTGAAGCGTGCACAGGAGTTGTTGGCACTGGGGTCCCCTCGCGGGACACAGACGGGCCCTTTGCCTGACGCGGCAAGCCTTGCGGGCACGGCGGGTTTGGTGTTCCCGAACCCCGCTCCTGGCGCGCAATGGTTTCCTTCCGCGAGTCTGGGCCTCTTCCTTCACTGGGGCATCCATTCCATGATCGGCGCCCAGCCATCTTGGAATATGATAAAAGGCTACAAATGGGGAGGGGACTACCATAGCCGGCAGGAATACTATGACCAGGCGAACCACTTCAAGCCCGGGAACTACTTCGAAAAATACCTGTCTGCCGCACGCGAAGCCGGTTTCAAATATGCCGTGCTGACCACCCGGCATCACGACGGCTACGCCCTCTGGCCCTCGCGCTACGGCATCGGCGTCAAGCAGTATCTTGGCGGTCGGGACCTGGTGCGGGAATACGTGGATGCCTGCCATAAGACGGGTATGCGCGTGGGCTTCTACTTCTCCCCTCAGGACTGGCATTATCCGGGCTATCGCCCTGATACAGAATGGGACGTTGACACCTGGGGCAAACGCGGGCCTGTGCAGGACAACGTGCAGAATCGCAAAGACTTTGAAAAATTCTTCGCATACGTCATCGCGCAGCTCGAGGAACTGCTGACCAACTACGGCCGTGTGGACGTGCTGTGGCTGGACGGCATGGGCTGGTACGGCATCCCCGTGCAGGACCTCTGCACTGAGCAGGTCTATGCCTGGATACGCTCGCTGCAACCGGACATCGTCATAAACGACCGCTGGGGGAATATCGTCAACCCCGACAACCCCGCCGGCACCTCGATGCGAATCGGCGATTTCACCACGCCCTTCGAATGCCAGACGCCTACTTACGTGCCTTCGGAGTGGTGGGAGCACTGCCACATCTGGACCGGGAAAGGCGGCGGCTGGGGGTATAACACCAAAGGCCTCTTCCGCCCTCTGAGCTGGTTCATGGAGGAATTCGTGGCCTCCCGCTCACTCGGGGGCAACTTCCTGCCCAACGTCGGACCTTCCGGCACCGGGGACATGCATCCCAATTTCTATAAGGAGATCGCGGGGCTGAAGGAGTGGATGGCGACGGGCGAGGAGTCGCTGATCGGCTGCGGGCCTACCCCCGGGGTGGAGCGTGCCAACGTGCCGCTGACTACGCGAGGGGCGGATATCTGGTACGCCCATCTGCTGGGCGGATTCAAGGGCCAGGTGTCCATCAAGACCGACCGTGCGCCGGTTTCAGTCGTGCTGCTTCGCAACCGCCAGAAGGTGGAATATATCTACCGGGACGGCTTCCTGAATTTCAAGCTGCCGGATTCGATGAGGGAGGGGATAGACGACGTGGTGAAGATCTACTTCTCGGCTAATCCTACCGAGTTGGACCCTGTGCGCGATGCCGCCAAGATCAAGGCTAAGAAGCTGATTTGCTTTGACTTGGACGCCACGCTCACCGAGCATCGTATGCCTCTGGAACCCGCCGCTCGCGAGCTCCTGGAGAAGCTTTCCGAGAAGTATGACCTAGTGATGAGTGCTGCCGGGAACTGCCCGCGTGTGTATAAACAGATGGGGAATTTCCCTGTGCCGATCGTGGGTAACTACGGCATGCAGGAAAGTGCCATCGTGGATGGAGAATTCAAGATTATCCGCGAAGATACTTGCCCGGCGGACACCGCGTTCATCATGAAGTGGTGCCAGTATTTCCGGGACAAATACGGATATACTTCTTATTCCGGGGATCCTGTTGAGTTCCACGCCAGTGGAATGGTGACTTTCGGGCTGATGGGAACAGCTCCTGACAAATACGAAAAGCTGAAGTTCGATCCCGACAAGGCCAAACGTCGTGCGATGTATCCCGAGGTGCTGGAGGTCTTTAAGGATTACGCTGTGTATATCGGCGGCTCGACTTCGTTTGATTTGACTCCCCGCCAGTACAATAAGTTCGATGCTACGCTGCGTTATGCCCACGAACATGGCTATTCGCTGGATGACTGCCTCTTTGTGGGCGATGACCTCGACGATGGCGGCGGCGATTCGCACATCCGCCTGTACGGCATGGACTACATCCGCATCTACGACTACTCCAAAACCCCTGAAATGCTGCGGTTTATGTGGGAGTAGGGGGATTGGGCCTTGACTTGGCAGGAATCTGCCGGTCTTGCCTGATTGCCTCTGCTTTTTAATAGATTGTTTCCTGGACCTGGTGCGAAATCCTAGCGATTCGCCCCAGGTCCCCCTGTTCCGGGCCCCACCTGGTGCGCCAAAGGCGTTTTCCGCCCCAGGTCCCCCTGTTCCGGGCCCCACCTGGTGCGCCAGAGGCCCTTTCCGCCCCAGGTGGTTTACTAGCGATTGCCAAGCATTTCGGGCTTTATCCGCAGAACCCGCGCCAACTGCTTATCATTGCAACGCAACTCTCGCCGCAAGATTTTCGCCACAGAAACCCTCTCCTCCAAAGAGCACATACTGATCCTCTCCTTCTGATAATACTCCATGCAAGTCTGCACCGCCCGGAACCTAACCTCGGAATCCGGCAACGAATAGAACTGCTTGACCTCCTCGGCATCGATCTCATTGTCAACCTTGAAATTATTAAGCTCGAACATATATGATCGCACCGAAGGAAAGTGGGTCTCGGCAGCCTTGAAATCAGTGTAGCACCCTGGCCAAATCACTCCGTCCGCCTGCACGATCCAGTCCTCGGGTAGGGAAGTATGACTGGAAAATAGTTTTCTTCTCTCCCTGTAACTGAGGTCGGATATCATTCTGGCGCCTAAGAGTATCTGCTTTGTGTCGGAAAACATGATACTTGCAGAGGACCATCTATAACCTTGGGGTGTGGTTCTTAGGCCGGCAGCAACCGGATTTCGGAAAAGATAGGCAATCTTTTCTCCGACTTTGTTGGGGCTTATCGGAAAAGAACCGGATGTGAAAGTGTCTGCCAAAGGCCTTTCTCTATGCTGGGCTATCCACATCGATGTCAGTTTTTTGTAGGTGTCGATGAAGAAGTCGCAGTAGTCCTTTTCGCCATAGAAGATAAAGTGGAAGTGATTGTCCATCAGGCAAAAGGCCAGGATTATTATTGGCATTCCTTTTTCTTTGCATATAGTCAGGCAGACGGCGATTCTGTTCATCCCGGCAATGAACTCCTGTTCGTTCTCGAAGAGGATGTCTTTCGTGAGGCCTTTTGAGCTGTAATGATAAAAAGCTTTCATGGCCGCAAGTTACGGAGTGTTGGCTCTCGTTATAATAGGCAAACATAAAAGTTTAAATTTTACCCCCTGGTCGTACCTACAAATAGGTTCGTTTTTTTATGCTGGTTTCTAGGTTATCTGGTTAATGCCGCTTGGTTAAAAAGTGGCTAAGGCTGCCGGCGAGGAGGGCCTTTCCCTGATGTGACCCCCGCAGCCGGCGCGCGCCGTAGCCGCCACTCTTGACAGTGAGTGGCGGCGTTGCCCCACGCTCTGCCATCTAGTCATAGTATTGTCCCGGGCCCCACCTGGTGCGCTAGAGGCCGTTCCCGCCCCAGGTCCCCCTGTTCTGGCCCCCACCTGGTGCACCAGAGGCCGTTCCCGCCCCAGGTCCCCCTGTTCTGGCCCCTACCTGGTGCGCCAGAGGCCATTTCCGCCCCAGGTCCCCGTCTTGCTGTTGCTGAGGTCTGGGGATTTTTGTAAATTTGCATTAATGGATTCCCGGACATACATAGCCATAGACCTTAAGTCGTTCTATGCCTCGGTGGAGTGCGTGGCGCGGGGGTTGGATCCGCTGACTACCAATCTGGTGGTGGCGGATGCATCCCGCACGGAAAAGACTATCTGTCTGGCAGTTACGCCCAGCCTTAAAGCTTATGGAATATCCGGCCGAGCACGGCTTTTTGAAGTCGTGCAGCAGGTTAAAAAGGTAAATGACGCACGCCTACGGAGGGCCCCGGGTCACCAATTCTCTGGGGTTGCCACCCATGATCCTGAAGTGCAGAAAGATCCTTCCAAGGCCCTCGGATACCTAATCGCGCCCCCGCGGATGGCCCATTACATCCAGGTCAGCACCCAGATTTATAACATCTACCTCAAATACGTCTCCTCCGACGACATCCACGTCTATTCGATCGACGAAGTCTTCATCGACGCCACTCAGTATCTGCGCATCTACAACACTACCGCGCACGATCTGGCGATGAAGATGATACGAGACGTGCTGGCTCAGACGGGCATCACCGCCACCGCTGGTATCGGCACCAACCTCTTCCTCTCCAAGATTGCGATGGATATCGAGGCTAAACACAGCGCGCCGGATAAGGATGGAGTGCGAATCGCTGCGCTGGACGAAATGAGTTTCCGGCAGAAATACTGGAGCCACCGGCCCCTGACCGACTTCTGGCGCATTGGACGCGGACTCGCCAAGCGCCTGGAAGACAACGGGATGTACACGCTGGGAGATGTGGCCCGCCGTTCGCTCCAGAACGAGGACTTCCTATATAAACTTTTCGGGGTGAACGCCGAGTTGATAATCGATCATGCGTGGGGATGGGAACCCTGCACCATCGCGGATGTCAAAGGCTATCGGCCGGAAGGTCACAGCCTAAGTAACGGTCAGGTGCTGAGCGAACCCTATACTTTTGCAAAGGCGCGAACGGTGATTCTGGAGATGACGGATCTGCTGGTGATGGAGATGGTTTCGCAGAAGGTGGTGGCGGACCAGATGGTGCTGACCATCGGCTACGACACCGAGAGCCTGACCAATCCGGAAGTACGAAAGAAATACCGCGGTCCTGTGACCGACGACTGGTACGGCCGGCCGGTGCCGAAACCCGCCCACGGCTCTATAAACCTTGGCCGCCAGACCTCATCTACCGAGTTGATAATGAAGGCGGTAGGGGAACTCTTTGACAGGATAACCGACAAGAACCTGCTGGTGCGCCGCATGTATGTGGTAGCGAATCATGTGGTGGATGAATCATCTGCCGAAGGAGTGCAGTTGGACCTCTTCCAGGAAGAACCCGATTTAGACCGCGAGCGCAGCCGTCAGGAGGCGATTTTAAAGATCCGGCAAAAATTTGGCAAAAATGCAATCCTCAAAGGAATGAACTTCGAGGAGGGTGCGACTGCGAAAGACAGGAATAAACAGATAGGAGGACATAAGGCATGAGAAAGGTCGCCATATTATTGATACTTACCGCATTAGGCTTAACCGCAAACGCTCGCACCGTGAAGGTCCGGAGCATCGAAACTCTGCAGAAAGCTATCGACAACGCTCAGCCCGGGGACAAAATCATCCTCCGAAAAGGAATATATCGTCTTACCGATACTCTGGTGATCAGCGGCAAGCAGGATCTGGTGATAGAAGGGCGCGGCGCGCAGCTCAACGGCGGCGTCCGCATCCCCCGCAGGAAACTCAAACGATGCAGGGAGGTGATGGGTACGCTGGCGCCGAAAGGCCTCCGCATGCTGGACATCTCGCAGTTCCCCATCAGCCCCATAGTTAATAAAGGCCATACGCATCCCTCCGGGCCATCCTGGTCCCAATTCTACGCCGACGGCAAACCCATGCATCTCTCGGAATGGCCTAATGGCCGCTGCATCCCCCTGGATTCGGTGGTGGTCATGGGAGTCGGGCGGCTGCAATCCAAGAACGGCCCCGGCTACGGCACCATCGCCTTCAAAGAAGACAGGCCGCTGGAATGGGCGGATCCCTCGAAAGGCTGGCTGGCTGGATGCTTCCGCTTCGGCTGGTCCGATGAAATGGTGGCTATCAAGGAGATACGCCCGGACAAGACGCTGGAGGTGGCGCAGCAGACCGCCTATGGCTTTGGATTCCGCTCCGGCGAATCCTTCCAGAAATGGCAGGTCCTGAATATGCCGGAGGAGGTGGATGCCCCTGGCGAGTATGCGCTGGACACTGAAAACGGACGCGCGTGGCTGATGCTGCCCAAGGGCACGAGGCATCTGGAACTGGGCCTCCGGCGCTTCCCTCTACTGACCGTCCGCGGCTGCAACAATCTGATTATCAAAGGATTGGAAGTCGGCTATTCCTGCGGCGATGGCATGCTCATCACATCCTCCGAGGGCGTACGGATCGAGAACTGTGAATTCCATAACCTCGGGCACGTCGCAATCGTCTTCAATAAGAGCTGCCGGAACTGCGGAGTCGCCGAAAGCCAGATTCATCACCTCGGCGCCGGCGGAATCCATCTCCCCGGAGGCGATCGCAAACGCGTCGTGCGCGGGGATAACTACGTGGAAGACTGCATCTTCCATGACTTCAACTATATCGAAAAGCACTACCGGCCGGCGGTCACCATGAGCGGCCTTGGGAACAGGGTTTCCCGCTGCGAATTCTACGATTCTCCCTCCACCGCCGTGCTAATGCTGGGCAACGACCAGGTGGTGGAGTACTGCAATTTCCACCATCTATGCATGGATGTGGAGGATAACGGTGTGCTCTATCACGGGCGCAACCCCTCCCAGTGCGGCAGCGTCATCCGCCACAACTACTTCCACGACATCATGGTGCCGTTCAACGTGCGCGCGACCTACCACGACGACGGTTCCGGCTGGGTTGAGGCGTACGGGAACATATTCGAGCGTTTCTACACCGCTCCCACGCAGATGGGCGGCGGCAGTCATATCTACTACCACGACAATATCTACATGAATCTGGATGGCCCGGCGATCAAGATAGATGGGCGCCTGCAGACCTGGGGCGCTGACCGCCTGATTGCGCATCGGGATTCAGTGGCGCTGGTGGATTGCCCGGAATTCCGCGCGCACTACCCGGAGTGGGGCGAGTTCATCGATCGCGATTATTCCCTGCCGGAGGCCAACGTAGTCATCCGCAATGCCTTCTACAATGTCCGCTGGGCGTTCGAGCGGGTGATCTGGAGCGACCATTATTATAATGACGATATTTCCGGGCGTGCCAATTTCGTGGATGAGATGCATGATAACTGGAAGACGACGGATAATCCCGGATTCGTGGATTCTGCCAATCCTCTGAAGGGCTTTGTGGAGGATCCGCCGATTCTGCGGGCGATCCCCGGATTCCAGCTGCCTCAGGTGGGGATGATTCCGCCCTCTTCGCCATCGGCCTACGAACGGCAGGCGGGGGATTTTTCCGGCGGGGATGATGAAGCCCACACCTCGGCCTCGTTAAATTGATTATTATGAAAGACGATTACTCAGATATTATCAATCTGGAGCATCCGGAGCCCGATCCGGTGAAGCACCCCCGCATGTCTGCGCGGGACCGTGCCGCCCAGTTCGCTCCCTTTGCCGCCCTCACCGGCTTCGATGACAGCATCGATGCGATGACGGAGGAGCATAATGAGGGGATTGTCTGACCCTCTACAGCAAATAAATGTCGTTGGTGTTGAAGTCAATTTCCCAACGACCTACCAATACTAAAACAAGTTCCGGCCAAAAGGCAGGAACTTGTCTTAGCGGTGCGGAAGGGACTCGAACCCTCGACCTCCGGCGTGACAGGCCGGCAATCTAACCAGCTGAACTACCGCACCAATTGCTGGTTTGCGTCAAACGCGGATGCAAAGATAGGGATAATTTCATTTTCTGCAAATTTTTTTAAGAGAAAATACCTATTTTTGTATACTTTGAGTGAATCTATTATCATAAAGGGCGCAAGGGTCAATAACCTCAAAAATATTGACCTCGAAATCCCGCGTGGAAAGTTCGTCGTAGTTACCGGAATTTCCGGAAGCGGCAAAAGCTCACTCGCATTCGACACCCTTTATGCAGAAGGCCAGAGACGCTTCGCCGAAAGCATCTCCTCCTACGCCCGCCAATTCCTCGGAAGAATGAGCAAACCCGACGTAGACCTCATCGACGGCATCCCCCCGGCAATCGCCATCGAACAGAAAGTCAACGTCAAAAACCCCCGCTCCACCGTTGCCACGACCACAGAAATCTACGACTTCCTGAGGCTTATCTTCGCCCGCATCGGACGCACCTATTCGCCCGTCAGCGGCCGCGAAGTGCATAAGGATGGCCCCGCGGACGTGATGCGCTGGCTCGAGGCCAACACCCCCGACACCCTCTACATCCTCGCCAACCTCCACTGGAGTGAGCGCGACGATAAGGTGGAGCTGATGCTGGGGCTTAAGGAGGATGGTTACTCGCGCCTTTACGTAGATGGCGGCGTGATGCAGATAGATGATGTCTTGCAGTTGGACGGCGCCTTCCCGGAAGACGCCTGGCTGCTGATCGACCGACTGAAAGTCGCGAACGCCGCCGACTACACGGAAGACAAAGACCTCCGCACCCGCCTCCTCTCCTCCATCTCGGATGCTTTCTCGCGGGGTAGCGGAAGTATTCGTCTGGTGGCGGAGATTCCTTCGTCGGCCTTGCGGCTTCCTCGGAATGACAGTGAGCCGGAGACCGGCGCGCTCGTTGGCGAGCATTTTTTCTGCGAGACAACGAGCGACGCCGGCGCAGGCATAACAAAAGACTTTTGCTCCAGGTTCGAGTTGGACGGAATAACCTTCCGCGAACCCGACGACTACCTATTCTCCTTCAACAGCCCCCTCGGCGCCTGCCCCGTCTGCGGCGGCCTCGGAAAGATAATCGGCATCAGCGAAGATTTAGTTGTCCCGGACAAAACCAAAAGCATCTACGACGGCGCGATAGCCTGCTGGAGAGGCGATAAAATGGGATGGTTCACCCAGCACCTGGTACACGTTGCCCCGCGATACAAAATCCGCCCCTTCGAACCCTACTGCAACCTCAGCGAAGCCGAAAAGGACATAATATGGAATGGCCACAGCATTGAAGGGGACGAAGAAAGCATAGTCGGCATCAACGAATTCTTCGAATGGGTCCACACCCAACGCTATAAGATCCAGTACAAGTTCATGGAGAACCGCTTCAGCGGCCGCACGAACTGCACTGAATGCCATGGCAGCCGCCTCCGCAAAGAAGCTCTTTACGTCAAAGTCACCGACAAAAACATCGGCGAAATCCTCGCAATGACCACAGAAGAAGCCCTCGCCTTCTTCCGGAATCTCACCAAGCCGGAGACCGGCGCGCTCGTTGGCGAGCATTTTTTCTGCGAGACAACGAGTGACGCCGGCGCAGGCCTAACAGCAACAGAGATAGCTACCGTCGCGGAACCAATAAAAGAAATAATATCGCGTCTAGAGTGTATTGAGGACGTGGGACTAGGGTATCTGACGCTGAACAGAACGATGAATACGCTATCCGGCGGCGAAAGCCAACGCGTAAACCTGGTAACCGCCCTCGGCAGCTCATTGGTCGGATCCTTATATATTTTGGACGAACCCTCCATCGGCCTCCACTCCCGCGACACCGAACGCCTCATCAGCGTCCTCCGACGCCTCCGGGACCTTGGCAACACCGTCCTGGTGGTCGAACATGACGAAGATATCATCCGCGCCGCCGACCTCTTAATCGACATGGGACCCCTAGCGGGCGTCAATGGCGGCGAAGTGGTCTTCAATGGTTCTTTGGAGGCCTGCGCCGGCGTCACTCGTTGTCTCGCCAAAAGAAGTCTCGCCAACGAGCGCACCGGTCTCCGGCTGCAAGACTCCACCGATGAGCAGGCCGCCATTCCCGCCGCTTCATTAACTCTTCAATACTTGGCCGGCAAACCCCGCTACCAACGCGCCAAACGCAGCTGGAACTACGCCATCCGCGTCGAAGGCGCAATGGAACACAACCTCAAGGACATCACTGTGGAATTCCCGTTAAGAGTCCTCACGGTCGTAACCGGCGTCAGCGGCTCCGGCAAATCGAGTTTGGTAGGTGATATACTGTACCCGGCACTGAACCGCTACATCAATGACTCCGGCGACCTCCCCGGCACCCACCGCCGCCTCGCCGGCAACCTCGACCGCATCACACGCGTTGAATATGTGGACCAGAACCCCATAGGTCGAAGCACCCGAAGCAACCCCGTCACATACCTCAAGGTCTACGACGAAATCCGCAAACTCCTCTCGGACCAGCAATACGCCAAAATCAACGGCTACGGGCCATCCTATTTCTCCTTCAACCAGGAAGGCGGCCGCTGCCCCGAATGCCAGGGAGAAGGTGTCGTCACCATCCCCATGCAATTTATGTCGGATGTGACCATGGTTTGCGAGCAGTGCGGCGGCAAACGCTTCAAACAGGATATATTGGAAGTACGCTACCGGGAGAAGAACATCGACGACATACTCAACATGAGCATAGACGACGCCATCGCCTTCTTCGCGGAAGGAAAAGAAGAAGCGGCGCAGAACATAGCACGCAAACTCCAACCGCTGGTGGACGTCGGCCTAGGATATCTCAAACTCGGGCAAAGCAGCAGCACCCTCTCCGGCGGCGAGAGCCAGCGCATCAAGCTCGCATACTTCTTATCTTTGAGCGCCGAAAACCGCAAACGCGAGAAGATAATGTTCATATTCGACGAACCCACTACTGGGTTGCACTTCTTCGACGTGGAGAAACTCCTGAAAGCCTTCGACGCCCTGCTGGACGCCGGCCATTCGCTCGTGGTGGTGGAGCACAACCCCGACGTCATCCGCAGCGCCGACTGGCTGATAGACCTTGGCCCGGACGCTGGCGACAGGGGAGGAGAGGTGGTCTTCGCAGGCACTCCCGAACAGATGATATCCTCCGCGCAAACTTTTACAGCTCAATACCTTAGGAGATGAGGCGAGCGCTGACCATATTCGTGGCCATACTGCTGGCGCAGGCGACCTTCGCACAGACTAGGGCGGAGATCCTTCGCGCACGCCTGCTGGATCCGAACGGCAGTGACGTGCTGGTGGCGGCGCACCGGGCAGACTGGCGCAGCGCCCCCGAAAACTCCCTCGAAGCCATAGAATCCGCCATCAGAATGGGCGTGGAAATAGTGGAAATCGACGTCCGGCGCACCCTGGGCGGCACCCTCATCCTCCACCACGACCCCATCCTCTTCCGCCCCAAAAATGCCCCGACGCTGGAAGAAGCACTCCTCGCCACCAAAGACCGGGTGCTGGTGAATCTGGACAAGGCCTTCCCATACTTCGACGAGGTGATGGAGATCGCCGAGCGCACGGGTACGGTGGAGCAGATAATAATGAAGAGCAGCAGGCTCGCAGCGGACGTGGAAAAACGCCTGGGGAAGTACAAGGGGAGGGTGATCTTCATGCCGATCATCAACCTGAACTCCACCGGCGCGATTTCGAAAGTGGAGGCCTATGTGCAGAGGATGGATCCGCCGATGTTCGAACTGACCTTCCGCGATGACGCCAGCCCGGTGCTGACGATTGTGCGTGCAAGGTTGGAAGGACGCAGCCGGCTGTGGTACGATTCACTCTGGCCTGCTCTTTGCGGCGGACACGATGACGCCGCCTCGCTGGAGGATCACTCGCAAGGCTTTGGTTGGCTGATAGATAAGGCCGGCGCCGGGGCCATCCAGACGGATATACCGGCAGTTATGATAGAATATCTTAAAACGAGATAGCATGGACGCAATTGTTACTTACGTGGACGGCTTGGACCCGCTGTGGCAGAAGGACTACGAGCGCACGGTAGGCAAGAAGATACTGGACAAGCGTTTCCGGGATTGGGGCACGCTGAAGTATCATTTCCGCGGGCTGGAAAAGTATATGCCCTTTATCGACCGCATCCATCTGGTAGTGGCCCGGGACAGTCAGGTGCCTGAATGGGTGAACCGCAAGACGGTGAACGTAGTGCTCCACGAGGACATCATGCCCAAGGAGAATCTTCCCACGTTCAACAGCTCCATGATAGAGATGTTCCTGCATCGGATTCCAGATTTGACGGAGCGTTTCCTGTATTTTAACGACGACATGTACACAGTGAAGCCTTGCAAGTTCGAGGACTTCTTCCCGGACGGGGTTCCCGCGATGAAATTCTCTCATAACTTCCTGTATTTCGGGGACTTCCGCTATCTCGTGCATCACTCCGATTCCCTTGCGCGCAAGGCTCTGGGAATGCCAGCGACCTGCCATTATGTGCGCCCGCAGCACACCGCTTCGCCGATGTTGAAGAGCCAGTGTGATGAGCTTTATGCCAAGGTGCTGCCGGAGATCATGGAATCGCTGAGTCCTCTGCGTACCCGCGCGAACTACAACCAGTATCTTTTCCTGGATTATATGTATTATCAGGGGAAGGCCAGGAGCCGCCGGCTGTCCAATAAGCACTTCTCGCTGGCAGCTCATTCCATCGACAAGATCTGCGAGTTCCTGCGCAATCCGTCCACCAAGATGGTATGCATCAACGACGTGCATATGACCAACGATAAGTTCCTGGACTGCAGGGAGAAACTCCTCGCAGCATTCGAGGAGATACTGCCGGAAAAATCCCGCTTCGAGCTATGAAAGTCAGCATAATAGTTCCCATCTATAAGGTAGAGCGCTACATCGAGCAGTGCGCTGAGTCTGTGCTGGGGCAGACCTGGCCGGACATCCAGTTCATCTTCGTGGACGACGGCAGCCCGGATGCATCCATAGCCAAGCTGGAAGCCCTAATTGATAGCAAGTTCGCCGCGCTCAAAGACCGGATCACCATTATCCGCAAGGAAAACGGCGGTCTGCCGCAGGCGCGTCTGAGCGGCCTTCAGAAGGCGGAAGGGGACTATATCCTCCATGTGGATTCAGACGACTGGCTGGAGCCGGATGCGGTGGAGAACCTGGTACGCAAGGCCGAGGAAAGCGATGCCGACGTGGTGTATTTCTTCGTCCGAAAAGAGAAATCCGGCGGCCGCTCCCACATCTCTAAAGATAAGGTATACACCGATCCCAAGGCCTTCTCGAAGGATGTTTTCTATATGAAGGCTCATGGCTACGTGGTGAACAAATTCGCCCGTAGAAGCTGCTACAGGCCCGATTTATTCTATCCCAAGGGGAATATGCATGAGGATGTGGTGCTGATGGGCCAGCTGCTCTTCTATTGCAAGAAGGTGGTGTTGCTCCCGGAGGCGCTATATCATTATCGCAGAAACAATTCCGGTTCCGAAACCCGCCAGGCACGCAAACTCCGCCGTTCGGCATCCGCCCGAAACTTCCTGGACCTCTACGAGTCCTACCACGATCGCATGCCGGGATCTCCGGTGGAGCCCGTGCTCAGGCATATACTTCGCCGTTGCTGGTGGATAGGGGTGCGCTGGGATCGCGCGGTCCTTAAGCGGATGCGTCAGATGCGATAGACTGGGTCCCCGTGGCCGGTCCTCTTATCCTCCGGTGGGGGAGTCATATAATCAGGACCGTAAATCTGGCTTAAATAGGAATCTGTATCCTTCGGGCACAGGAATTTGTGTCCGGCGAGGACGATTTCAGCGGGGTCGTCCAGCAGAGTCCTGGGATGCACGTTGTGGAAGCCCCTTGCACCCATTAACACACCCACATATGAAGAGGTTTCCTGCTTCACGGTGTGGCAGACTTCTCCGCACTTCTTCATCCAGTACTCCTTGCTGTGGAGGCGGGAGAGCAGCATCAATCCGTGGGAGAAATGCCCTATGCGCTTGCCGTAGTAGCTGAGCAGGCGGCCGTAGTGCATCGCCTTGGAAATCAGCTTCTTACGCTCCTCCGGATCTTCCGGCAGAGGGTCCAGGGGGAAGATATCCACGCTCACCCCATAGTGGTTGCGGAAGCGGTGGTCTCCCACGAACTTATCCGTCTGCGGATCATGCACCTTGGCGAAACCGGCGATGAAACGTTCCCCATCGCGGTCGTCGTTGAAAAGGCAGTGATAGCGCCCGTCCTTGGGGTAGGTCGAGAGGAAGCGCTCGAAATCGTCCCGGGGCATGATCAGGTCGGCATCGTCATCCCAGGGAATGAAATCCCCGTAACGCACTGCGCCCAGCAGTGTGCCGTAGCCTATGGCGTACTTGATGCCGTTGCTGCGGCAGAAACTGTCGATATCTTTGAGGATGTCCAGCAGGACTGAGTGTATCTGGGGGAGGGAGAGAGATTCCATCATTCAGGAGCGGACAATTTTGCAGATTTTGTCGTCGCGGTCGCGATTTCCGGATACGCCGGGGCGGGGATATACGAAGGTCGGATCCGGCACGCGCCAATCCAGCCCGTAACGCGCTACCACGAAGCCTTCCGCGGTCTTGGTGACCGGCAGCAGGATATTCTCGAAGGGCAGGCGCTCGGTTTCGCTGGAGAAGGGAACGTCGAATTCTACCACTCTCAGGCCGCCGTGCTTCTGCACCGATTCGCTGAAGCGCTTGCAGTCCCGGAAGGGATAGAACATATATCCGCGGCAAGTGTCGCCGTCCACGCGGTCGAAGAAGAAGATATCCACGCTCACATGATGCCATTTCCAGGTCTCTTCGCGAGCGAAATCCCCGTTATCTACCAGCAGGGTGCGCTTCAGGGTGAATCCTTCTTTTTTCATGGCTTCGTGCAGGGCCTCGAGGCCGCCGGGAAGGCGGTCTGTCCATACGCCCATATCCACGTCGTCGTCGTGCTTGATGAAGCCTTTTTCGCGGATTGCGCCGAGAAGCGTTCCGTAAACGGGGCTGAAGGGGATGCCAGCACCGGTCAGGGCCCGGTCGAAGGCCTCTATCATGGGAATTCCGTAACGGCGTATCTTGCGCAGGCGCCGGGGTTTGGTATAGATCTTATGCCAAAAGTCCTTGAGTGTCATTTCGAATAGTATTTAGCCATTTCCAGCCAGTTGTTGAGGCTTTCTCCCATTGCGGCGCCGCAGGATTCCCGGTAGAGGGCCCACACGAACCAGTACCAGGCAATCAGGGCGGTATAAATCAGGTAGTGTTCTTCCAGCGTGGGTGTCCAGTTCTCGCGGAGATACTCGCGGATGAAGTCCCGGGCAGTATCGCGGTCGTACATCGCATCCACAATGTAGTATCCCACGTCGATGCCGGGGTCGGAGCATCCGGAATACTCCCAGTCGATCAGAATCACGCTGCCGTCCGGCTGGAACATCCAGTTGTGCTTGTAGGTATCTCCGTGGCAGAAGCACTTCTTCACCCCGTCTCCCACGGTCCTGGCGTAAAGGCTGCCGATGCGCTCCTTGAGCGGGAGATAACGGTCGAAGCAGCCGGGGGATTTCTCTTCCAGCAGCTGCACTATCTCCAGGGAATCCTCCCACGGACGCAGCCCGAAGGGCAATTCAACGGGGGAGGAGTGGAGGGCCCTCAGCACTTCCAGAACCTTGGCTGAATCCTCCTCGGAGGCGTAGTCAGGCTCGCGGAAGGCAGGCACGTAGGAACTAATCTTCCATCCCTCATCCACATTCATATAGATATAGGTAGGGTCTATGCCCAGCTCCTTGGCCTTCTCGAGGCAGGTGCGCTCGTGGCTGCGGTTGATTATCTCGCCGGTGCCGTCCCCGGGATGCCGGTAGATATAATCCTTCCCTCCGACGCTAAAGATGAAGGAGGTGTTGGTGAGGCCTTCGCTGATCTTGCGGAAGTTGGTGACATCGCCGTCGCTGCAATTGAAGACGCTCTTGATGTTGTCTATTATGCGGCTGCGCGCGTGCGCCTTGTATCCGCTGTCGAAGCGGCGCAGTTCCTCGAAAAAGTCGAATTCGTAGATCGTGCCCTTGGGGTAGGCCTTGAAGTAGAAGGGGGGCAGGACCTTGAGATAGTCCCGCACCAGCCATTCCCAGTAGGACTGGGTGTATTTGCCATCGGTGTCGGCGCGAGCGATGAGGATGAACTTGCGCGCGAATTCCGCCGTCCAGAACGAGTGCCCGAGGAGGATGCGCCCCCTCTGCCGGCCCTTTTCCATGCGGGTGATGCGCCCGGAGCGGTCGATGCTTACGAACATCTCCTTGGAAGCGTAATCCACCTCCTCGCCTGCGTAGAACGAGTGCTTCTCCTCCTTCTGGAAGGGGTTGATGGAGAAGTAATCGTCGCAGGAGCAGATGTAGGCATCCTCCAGGTACGGCGCCGCGCAGAGCAGGCTGTCGATGTTGTTGCTGACGTTATAGCGGGGGTTGTCGATGAGGCGGACGCCGTATTTTTCGCTGAGGTAGCCGAACATCTCCTTTTTGTAGCCTAGAACTACGGTGATGTCCGGCACTCCGGCCTCCAACAACTGCTCTATCTGCCTGTCTATCAGGCGCTGACCGTTCACCGTGAACAGGCCTTTCGGCTGCTCCAGCGACAACGGCACGAAGCGGGTGGCGGCACCGGCTGCGAGTATGACGGCGTGGCGTACCTTTGTCATCCCTTAGAATCTGTTTTTAGAGAAGAGGCCGCGGATGGCTGCTTTCGCAATGCCTTCCTGAGCGCTGCGGTAGGGCTCTCCCTTGAGGATGAGCTGCTCCACCTTCAGGTTCTTGATTTCCTTGGCGGGAATCTCGTAAGGATTGGCGCTGAGGATGATCATATCGGCGATCTTGCCCTTTTCCAGCGTGCCGCGGAGGTCGTCGTCGAAAGTGGTGGCGTAGCCGTTGCGGGTGGCCATGCGGAGGGCGGTCTGCACCGGCACTCTCTGCTCCTTGCTGTGATTGTTGACGCAGCGGTCTATCCAGACGATAGGGTCGGGGGTGGTGCAAGGGGCATCCGAACCCAGCGACACCAGTATTCCGTTGTCGATGAAGGTCTTGACAGGATTCAGCCTTGCCACGCGCTCCTTACCCATGATGCTCTCGAGATACTCGTCGGGTTCCTGTTTCCAGTTGATGAATGCGCTCTGGATGGGCATGGAGATGTGATAATCCTTGCAGATCTTGATGCCTTCTTCGGTGGGGAGGCAGTCGTGGATGATGCCGTGACGGTGATCTTCGCGGGGGAAGTCGTCCAGGGCGGCCTTGAGGCAACGGGTTGCCTGGTCGAAGGCCTTGTCGCCGATCGCATGCATTTCTATCTGCAGCCCCATGCGGTTGGCTTCTTTACAGAACTCGGTGACCTTTTCGTCGCTATAGTAGAGGACTCCGGAGGTTCCGTCGGTGTAGGGTTCGTTCATTGCGGCATCCTGGGAACCATAGCATCCGTCAAGGGCGCACTGGAAGCATCCGCCGATGCGGGGAAGCTTGCGGGATTTCGCCACCTTCACGTTCATGGGCTGAGGGAAGACACGCACCTGGAAGCCGTTGTTGAGGGACTTAGCGAAGAGTTTCTCGGTGGTGATGTCCAGGTTCATGGGAAGCCCACGCCGCTTACGGTGTGAACCTCGCCTATGCCGCGGGCCGCAACGAAGTCGGCCGCTTTCTGCATATTGGTGAAGAGTTCCACTATGCTGAGGGCTCCGGTGATGTAGTCGGATACCTTGAAGAAGGCTTCCTGATTCATCTCTCCGCTGTCCGGATGATATCCGCGGAGGGGCTTGACCTGCGCGTCTATCTTATTGAGCAGTTTGGTGTTGACTATGCAGGCGTGGCCGTCGTATTTCACCACCATTATCTCCTTGTCCGGGCAAACCTTGTCCAGCTCCTCGCGGCTGATCAGCCTGCGCTCCTTCACGGAATAGGGGGAGGCTCCGAAGGCGATCAGGGTCTTGGTCTTGCCGCTGCGGGCATAGAAATCCGCGATCATCTCGCTGATCTGCACGTTGGACTCGGCGTCCATCACGTTCAGGCCGGCATTGAAGATGGCGAAGGAGGCGAAGTGCATGTGGCTGTCCACAAAAGACGGCGCCAGGGCCTTGGAGCCCAGGTCGATTGTTTCTGCGCCGGCATATTCTGCGGGCAGTTCGTTGCCTGTGAAGACGATCTTTCCGCCGTCTTCTACCAGATACTTGAAAACCTCGTCCTTCGCATTGACGGAGAGGATGGAACCTTTATAAACTTTCATTCTTGTAATGTTTGTAGCTTGGATCGATAGCGATGAGTTCCTGGAACGAGTCAATCTCGGTGACATCGCCCTTCTGGCACTCATGGAGCTTGATTTGATAGTTGTCCTTGCGGAGGATGAGGGGCACGAATTCATAAAACACGTCCCTGCCGCCTTTCTCGTTCCAGACCTCTTCTATGTCGCTGCGAAGCTGATCGCAGTCTTCCGGGGTCCAGAAGGAAATGCCGTAGCAGTTGAAGCATTCCTCTCCGCCCTTGCGGTAGTCGGCGGCAAAGCCGTTCTTCTCCGAAAGGCACCAGTCGTCCGTTTGGCGGGCGAAGGAACAGAGGTAGTCTGAGAATGCGTGATACTTGCGGATCACTTCGGAATTGTTGATCAGCAGGTCCGCTTCGCAGATGTAGCAGCCGCCTTCTATGAGGTCCAGGGCCGCTTTTGCGGAAGAAATGCTGTTTGTGCTTTCATACAGGTCGTTGTCCCGGAACTGGAGGAAAGGGTACTTTTCGAGGAGTTCATCGAAACACTCTTTCTTGTATCCGCGGACAATGGTGATATCATCGATTCCTGCCTCCAGGAGAGCGTCCAGGAGGGTATCGATAATGCGGGTGCCCTTCACCTTTACAAGGGGTTTGGGCGTTTGCAACGTGACCGGAACCATCCTGGAACCGAATCCTGCCGCCAGTACTATGGCTCGTTTTGCTTCGTACGTCATATTCTGTTTGTTCCCCAATTATAAACTTCGTCAATTATCGGCGTTGGAATGTCGTTTTCCTCCGCCAGTTCTTTAATCCATCTTAGTCCGAAGGGAAAATCCTCCGTGAAATAGCGGCTCCCAAAATCCACCTTCCATCCTCCTTCCGCCTGCACCATGGGGCTGGTGATGGCCTGGAATGCGGGGATGGAGGAGATTTTGCGTGTGAGCGATGCGGCATCCGTGCTCTCGTAATACTCCAGCAGGGGAGAGATGCCTCCTATGCCGAGTTTGCCGAGGAGGCGGAAGAATTCCGCGTCCATATCTATCAGTTTCTGCGAGGCCTCGTCCGTCCATTCTTTGTAGAAGAGGATGTTGTGGTCGAATACCTCGTTCTCGCGGCCCTTGAACATGGTATAGAGCCTGCCGGTGTGCAGAATGGGATTGGAGTTGCTGAGCGAGACTTCCAGAAAGCTGCTGGCGAGGTTTACCTTGGTTTCGAAGAGTTCCTGCAGTTTGGTGCGGAAGCCTTCCCGGTCGGGGATGTTCTCCAGAGCTGCGACCAGAGAGTCTTTATAGCCGAGCAGCAGGGCCTTGCTGCCGTATTCTTTCACCCTCGCGATGTAAGGAACCCTCTGGAAGCCGAACAGGGCCGCTTCGGGACCGAGAATCCGGTGGGCGAAAAAGAAGAATCCGGTCGATGATACTATGGATCCGACCACGGCTTTGCCAATCCAGGGCTTGATGCTTTCCAGAGTCTTTTCGATCAGGTATCCGGGGACGGTGAGAAGGATTATGTCCTGCCCGGCGGCCACTTCGGAGGGGTCGGCAGAGACTTTTATGGGCCCGGAATACACCTTTCCATCGGGATCTGTGGCCGAAACGCTGTTCTGCCAGCTGTCCGGATGGCCGGACAATATGTTCACGGAAACGCCTTTGTGGGAAGCCAGTACGGCCGCGCAGACGTGGCCGAGAGAACCGCCACCGCAGATGCATACACGTATGTTGGAACCGTACATATTGCTAAATCATACAAATTTAGCAAAATATGCGAGAATTCTACTTTTTTAATTCAATATCGAGGGTGCGGCTCGTTCCCCGTCGGATGGGCCCCAGCGGAATGCGGTATTCCTTTGTTTCTCCCCGGAGCCTGCCGCTTATCCGGAGGGTGGTGCATCTCCCTCCGGGGCCGTCTTCATCCTCATTAGGATAGCACCAGAGCGTGATGCCGGCGTCCTGCGTGTGATTGCCGATGTCGAAAGGGAACACCTGCAGCATCATCAGGGGATGCCGGAGGCTCTCGGGGCTGTCGAGGGTGACAGCCGGGTGGAATCCATCCGCCCGTAGTATCTCTCCCCGCGCATTGACGTTCTCCAGCTGCACCACCGCATCCTCCAGCGGCGCATGTTCCTCTATGCTGATTTTGCCTATGGTGATGGGGCAGAGTAGGGGGAGGATGCTCAATTCCGCCGTTCTGCCGCCCTGCAGAGGGCAGTATCCCGCCATCAGCGGTGCGGAAGGATCCTCATCCGCATACTCCATCGTTATCTTTTCCATGATTTCGAAGGATGCTGGGAGAGTGTGGAACTCCGCCCGTGCGTTTGCGACCGCCACCGCCAGTTTATAGCCTCCACCGGCCGGGATGTGCAGGGTGGTGGCGCTGCCCGTACGCGAATGGCTCGCCAGCGCCCGCGAGAGCGTGTCTTCGAAAATAAAAAGGTCCAGATGCGCGTATGGCAGGGGACTGTTGATATGAAGTACGAGAGAATCTGTTCCAGGATTATTTCTTTGCGGAGCCGGAGCCTGCGTGCAGCCACAAATCAGAACCGTCACGGCCGTGATGAGTGCGCAAGCCCCGTTTCTCTGCAAATTTTCGAACCTCTGCGACATGTCATGAAAAGCATTTGATGTTAACGAATTTTACCAGTTAGTAGTTTGTAGCATAAGGCAGATTGCCTTTGGGCGGATGCCCTGAAAGAAGGTGACTGCCGCTTCGGTTCTGGCGTTGTTATTTACGATTGCAAAGCTACGGTAGCCGCAAATCCCTCCAAAAGAATCTTCGCAATCTTTCGCATTATTTACGTTTGCGTGGGTAAATTGCTGTTTGCGATACGAAAACCCTCCGGAATCGTATATGTTTCCGGAGGGTCTGAAAGATTTTACCTACTGTTGCTACCTACTAACCGAAGTTGTCGTAGAGTATGCTTTCGGGAGGTACGCCGAGGCTGTCGAGGAGTCCGTTCACTGCGCCGACCATCATAGGAGGGCCGCACATGAAGTATTTGATGTCCTCGGGAGTCTCGTGTGTCTTGAGGTAGGTCTCATACATCACGTTATGAACGAAGCCGGGAGTGTAGGCCACGCCTGCCTCGTCCGCCGCCGGGTCGGGAC
>JAGCUK010000049.1 GCA_017962925.1 Bacteroidales bacterium | reverse complement strand
GTTCACGTATATCTTCTTCACGAGCTCGAGGGCAGCGGGATCAGCCACTGCGAGGCCGATGTTCTCTTCCAGCCAAGTGGTGCCGGCGGGCTTGATGTGTATGCCCTTGTCGTGCTTGCGGATGAGGCGGCCCATGATGGGATAGATGCTGAACTTGTCCGATCCGGAATGGATGGAAAGTTTCAGGTTGGCGGGCAGACCGTACTCGCGCACGGCCTCGTCGATCACCATCAGATCCTGCTCGAACTCACGCTCGAAACGTGCGAGGTCCCCACGGTAGTCCACACCCTTGTTGAAGCGGCCGGTGAACTTGGGCGCGATGGTCTGTACCGGAATCCCCTCCTTCGCGATCTCGCGGAGGATGTAACGGAGTTCCTCGGGAGTCTGGGCCTCGTCCACCTCGTCCATCGAAACCTCGGTCACGAAGTTGTCCGCGCCCTTCTTCTCCGCGATGTGGCGGTAGATGCGGCCGGCCTCCTTGATTGCAGGGAGGAACCTTTCTTCCATGCTGCCGCTCTTGCCGATGTAGTCGGCCACGTCGATGGTGAAGAAGTCGGATGAGTCGATGAAACGATCTACATTATTCAGGTTGATGTGGTCTGCATCCACGAAGTACTGCCCTTTGTAGTTCAGGGCCTTGACGGCCGCGTCGGCCTCGGCACGGGTCTCGGCGGGCTCGGTTCCCACGATCTGGTGCTCGCGGTTGCTCTTGTTCCACACGGGCACGAAGTGCACTCCGAAGCGCTCTTCCGCCTCGATGAGGGCCTTCAGCTGGTTGATTCCTTCATGGGCGAAACGGTCGCCCACTCCGAATGAGTATTTTCCTATTGTCATGATTCTATGCGTTATATGTGGTTGAAATCGTATCTCCGCCGTGGCCCGTCCAGTTGGTGTGGAAGAACTCCCCGCGGGGTTTGTCGATGCGCTCGTAGGTGTGGGCGCCGAAGAAGTCGCGCTGGGCCTGCAGCAGGTTCGCGGGCAGGCGCTCAGTGCGGTATCCGTCATAATACTGCAGACCTGCGGTCATGCAGGGGGCGGGCACTCCGTTCTGCATCGCGGTGCAGAGCACGTTGCGCCATCCCTGCTGGGCCTCGGCGAGCTTGCCGCTGAAGTAAGGATCGAGCAGGATGTTGGCGATGGCGGGATTCTTGTCGAAGGCTTCCTTGATCTTGCCGAGGAAGACGCTGCGGATGATGCATCCGCCCCTCCACATGAGGGCGATTCCACCGTAGTTCAGATTCCAACCGTATTCCTTGGCGGCAGCGCGCATGAGGGCGTATCCCTGGGCGTAGGACACTACCTTGGCGGCGAAGAGGGCCTTGCGCAGATCCTCCAGGAAAGCGGCGCGGTCCCCGGTATACTTGGCGGCCTTAGGGCCTTCGAGTATCTTGGATGCAGCCACGCGCTCCTCCTTCTGTGCGGAGAGGCAGCGGGCGAACACGGACTCGCCTATCAGCGTGAGCGGAACTCCCTGGTCGAGGGCTGCGATGGCAGTCCATTTGCCGGTACCCTTCTGGCCGGCGGTGTCCAGGATGTAATCCAGCACGTAACGGCCGTCCTCATCCTTCTTGGCGAGGATGTCGCGGGTGATCTCCACGAGATAGCTGTCCAGGTCGCCTTTGTTCCATTCGGCGAAGGTGGCGTGCATCTCCTCGTTGGTCATGCCGAGGATATCCTTCATTATCTGGTAGCATTCGCAGATGAGTTGGATGTCGCCGTACTCGATGCCATTGTGGACCATCTTCACGAAGTGGCCGGCACCGCCTTCTCCTACCCAGTCGCAGCAGGGAGAGCCGCCTTCCACGTGGGCGCAGATGCCCTGGAAGATGGGCTTGACGTGGGGCCATGCCGCGGGGGATCCGCCGGGCATCATAGAGGGGCCCTTGAGGGCGCCTTCCTCGCCACCGGAGACGCCGGTGCCGATGTAAAGCAGGCCCTTGCTCTCCACGTAAGCGGTGCGGCGCGCGGTGTCCGGGAAGTGGGAGTTGCCACCGTCGATGATGATGTCACCGGGATCGAGCACGGGGATGAGTTTCTCGATAAAATCATCTACCGCCTGGCCGGCCTTCACCATCAGGAACACCCTGCGGGGAGCCTTCAGCGAACCCACGAAATCCTCGAGGGAATGGGCTCCGTAGATGTTCTTGCCCTTTCCGCGGCCTTCCATGAATTTGTCCACCTTCTCTACGGTGCGGTTGAAAACGCTGACGCGGAAGCCTTTGCTTTCCATGTTCAGCACCAGGTTCTCGCCCATCACGGCGAGGCCTATAAGTCCAATATCTGACAGTTGTTTCATATCTCTTATCTTTTAACTCTTGCATTGCCCTTCCACACGCTCCACACCTGCTCTTCGTCAGCAGGCTGGGCATAGTCGGTAAGGAAAGTGGTGGCCAGTGCGCCGGTGGCCCATCCGAACTGGATCCATTTCTCGCTCTCCCAGCCCTTGAGGATGGAGTAGAGCAGGCCGCCCACGAAACCATCGCCGCCGCCGATGCGGTCCAGGACATGGATTTCGCGGGGTTCCACCACGTGCCAGGTGTCGCCTTCGAGCATGATGGCGCCCCAGTTGTGGCTGTTGGTATTGTTGACCTGACGCAGGGTGGTTGCAAACACCTGTGCGTTGGGATACTGCTTCTTGACGCGACGGATCATCTCCTTGAAGCCCTCGATCTTGGCGGCGATGTCCTTTCCGCCGGCCTCGGGGCCTTCGATGCCCAGGCAGAGCTGGAAGTCCTCCTCATTGCCGATGAGGATGTCCGCCACGGAGCAGATCTCGGAGAAGATGTCGTGCAGTTCCTTCTCGCGGCCTTCCCAGAAGGATGCGCGGAAGTTGAGGTCGAAGCTGATGCGCGAGCCGTATTTCTTCGCGGCGCGGGCGATTTCCAGGCAGAAGCGGCCGGTATCGGGGCTGAGAGCGGCGATGAGGCCGGACATATGCACTATCTGAACTCCCTCCTGGCCGAATATGCGGTCGAGGTCGAAGTCTTTCACGTTCAGCAAGCGTCCTACCTCACCGGCACGGTCGTTCCAAACGCGCGGGCCACGAGAACCGTAGCCGCTGTCGGCGATATTGATCTGATGCCTGTAACCCCAGGGGCCTCCCTGAGGCACTTCGGGGCCTTCGTAATCCATTCCGCGGGAGCGGAGATTGTTCTTGATGAACGTTGCGAAAGGGTTGCCCTGCACAAAGGCAGTGAGCACCTTCACGGGCATGCCCAGATAGGATGCGATGCTGGCAACGTTGGTCTCGGCGCTGGTGGCATAGAGATGCAGCACATCGCTGCACTGCACAGGCTGACCACTTTCCGGGGTTACGCGCAGACCCATGCTGGTGGGCACGAGCAAGGCGTATTTGCAATTCTGTTTGAGTTCCATATGATTGTGTGTTTATTAGCGAGATACCCTGCCGGAGCCATCTCCCTTCATGAGTGCTTCCACCTCGGCCACGCTGACCAGGTTGAAGTCTCCGTAGATGGTGTGCTTGAGGCAGGAGGCGGCCGCGGCGAAGTTGAGCGCCGCCTGGTCGTCGAAGTTGAGCAGGCCGTGGATGAGGCCGCCCATGAAGGAATCGCCACCGCCGACGCGGTCCACTATATTGGTGATGTCGTAGCGGGGAGATTCAAAAAGAGTGGTGCCGTTCCATAGGACGCCGCCCCAGGTGTTGTGGTTGGCGTTGATGCTTCCGCGGAGCGTGATGACTACCTTCTTCGCACGGGGGAAGCGTGCCATCAGTTGCTCGCAGACGCTCTGGAAGCGCTTCTGATCTACCTTTCCTCCGGTGGCGGTGACATCGAACCCCTCAGGCTTGATGCCGAAGACCTTCTCCGCATCCTCTTCGTTTCCGAGGATGATGTCGGAGCATGCCACCAGTGCCTCCATCACTTCGCCGGCGGATTTGCCATAGTTCCAAAGCTTCTTGCGGTAGTTCAGGTCGCAGGAGACGGTGATTCCCAGGCGATTGGCGGCTTTGGCTGCCTCCAGGCAGACATCCGCGGCGCCCTGGCTGATGGCGGGGGTGATGCCTGTCCAGTGGAACCAGGTGGCACCTTCGAATACTTTGTCCCAATCTATCATTCCGGGCTTTATCTCGGAGATTGATGAATGCGCACGGTCATAGACCACCTTGCTCGGGCGGGAAACCGCTCCGGTCTCGAGGTAATAAATGCCGAGGCGCTCGCCTCCGAAGATGCAATAGTCCGTGCCGACTCCGTGCTTGTGCAGGCTTGCAAGGCATGCGCGGGCGATATCGTTATCCGGGAAACGGGACACGAATTGAGCTTCGTGGCCGAAGTTTGCGAGGGATACCGCCACATTGGCTTCGCCGCCTCCGAAGGTAGCGTTGAAAGTGTCGGCCTGGCTGAAACGGAGGTAGCCCGGCGTCGCGAGCCTGAGCATGATCTCTCCGAAAGTAACTATCTTGGACATGGGCACATTATTAAACGTACAAATTTAACAATTTTCTGCAGTTTCCGTGCACGGTAACGGAAAATTTTTTATTATCTTTGAAAACCAATTCAGACGCAATGGAAAGCAAGAAAACGACCATAAAAGATATTGCCCGCATGACCGGGTTGTCGAAGGGCACGGTGGACCGTGTGCTGCATAACCGAGAGGGCGTTTCCAAGAAGAGTTACGCAAAGGTGATGGAGGTCATCAAAGACCTCGGCTATGAGCCCAATCTATATGCCTCCCTGCTTGCACAGAACAAGAAAAGGGAGATAGTGGTCGTGCTTCCCGGTTGCGAAAAAGGCGAGTTCTGGGAACTCGTAGAAAAGGGCATCGCCAAGAGCCAGGATTCCTGCAGCAGTCTGGGTATTTCGCTTCAGAGCGTGCACTACGACCAGTACGACATCGAATCCTTCCGCGCCGCCTGCAAGAAAGTGCTGGATATGGAACCCGCCGGCGTTGTACTCCCGCCTATGTTCAAGAACGAGACCTTCGTCTTCGTGGATAAACTGAAAGCGAAAGAGATTCCATTCGTATATATCGATTCCAAGTTGGAATCCGATAGTTACCTCGCATATTTCGGAATGCCCATCTACCAGAGCGGATATCTCTGCGCCCACATCCTGACCGATGAGCAGAACCTCAAAGAGGCCGCTATCATAAGGATACAGCGCGACAAGCACGGCCAGTCCGATCCTACCATCAACCGCCGCGAGGGTTTCATCGACTATATGACGGAGCACTTCCCCGGCTGCGAGTTGCATAATGTGTTCATCAACCCGAACAAGCCCAAGGAGATCGACGGCATACTGGAACATTTCTTCGCCGAGCACCCGGGCGTCAGGCACATCGCGATGTTCAACTCGCGTATCTACCTCATCACATCCTTCCTGGAGAAGCACCCCGAAAAGAAATACCGCGTGGTTGGATTTGACAACCTCGCGGCAAACATAAAGTCTTTGAAGAACGGCACCGTCACTGCCCTGATTGCTCAGCGTCCGGACGACCAGGCCGTAAAGGCCATCGGCGCGCTCTCGGATCTCCTGGTATTCGGCCGTGAGCCATCCAAGCGGGACAACTTCATGCCGATGGATATCCTCACGCGCTTTAACGCGGAGTACTATTAGAATCCGAAGTAGCGGTCTGCGTTATTGTAGCAGATATCCTCTACCATCTGGCCGATGAAGTCCATTTCAGATGCGGGCAGGCGTCCTTCCTCGATATCCTTTCCGAGCACGTCGCAGAGGATGCGACGGAAGTACTCGTGACGGGGATAGCTGATGAAGGATCGGCTGTCGGTGAGCATACCCACGAAACGGCTCAGGAGCCCGAGGGCGCTGAGGGCGTTCAGCTGCTTGCGCATGCCATCTTCCTGATCCAGGAACCACCAGCCGGAACCAAACTGCATCTTGCCCGGGAAAGTGCCGTCGTTGAAGGTGTAGGCCATAACCGTCATCACCTCATTATCCTTGGGATTGAGGCAGTAGAGGATGGTCTTGGCGAGCTTGTCCTCAGATGCGAGACGGTCGAAGAACTTGTGGCCGGCCGCTGCGGTGGGAAGGTCGTGGATGGCGTCGAAACCGGTGTCAGGGCCCACCAGATTGAACATCTTGGAGTTGTTGTTGCGGATAGCACCGACGTGGAACTGCTGTGCCCAGCCGGCCTCTGCATCCATGACTGCCATGTCGTGCAGGAAAGCGCTGCGGAACTTCAGGAGTTCGCCCTCGGAAGGACGCTTGCCCAGAAGCACCATCTTGAAGATGGCTTCGATCTCGATCTGCTTGTAGTCGGCTGCGTAGAAGGTCTCCAGCCCGTGGTCGGAGAGCTTGCAGCCGTTGGCGGCAAAGAAATCGTGCCTCTTCTGCAGGGCTTCGATGAGGTCGGTGTAGGAATCAATCTCCTTTCCGGCGGCCTCGCCGAGCTTGGCAAGATATTCCTTGTAAGACTTGGGATCCTCGATGGCCATTGCCTTGTCGGGCCTCCATGCAGGAAGCACCTTGGTGCCGAAAGGATGAGCGGCAATCATACGGTGCCAACGAAGATCGTCGGCGGGATCGTCGGTCGTGCAAACCACCTTCACCCCGAATTTGCGGATGAGGGCCTGGCCGCGGAATTCCTCCGTGGCGAGCTTGGCATTGCACTCTTCGTAGATCTCGCGTGCCGTCTTAGGGCTCAGGACCTTGTCGATGCCGAATACGCGGCTGAGCTCGAGATGAGTCCAGTGGTAGAGGGGGTTCCTCATCAGGTAAGGAACGGTCTCCGCCCACTTCTCGAAGGTCTCCCAGGAACTCTTGGTGCCGCCGGTGAGATATTCCTCGCTCACGCCGTTTCCGCGCATCGCGCGCCATTTGTAATGGTCGCCGTAGTGGCCGTCCACCAGCCAGAGCTGGGTGATATCCCGGAACTGGATGTTCTCGGCTATCTGCTGGGGCACAAGATGGCAGTGGTAGTCGATGATAGGCATACCTTCGGCGTGCCCGTGATAAAGTTCACGGGCTGCGCCGTTGGTAAGCATGAAGTCTTTATTTATAAACTCTTTCATTTACCTTCAAATTCTATTTTGTAGAAACGGATGCCTTTCACCGTGGAATAAACGGCTATGTTCCCCGCCTGCACCTCAAATTCGCTGGCAACCATAGGATCGGTTTTCGCACCATTGGGGCAGACAATGGGAGTCAGGGTACCGGAAGCATCGGTCACACCGATGCCACGGCCGTCGGTTGCGGCAGCATCACCGGTGTTGGATCCGGTAACGCGGACCGTGCCGGCGCTGGCTACGGTGAAGGTAAATACGCGTCCTGTGAGATCGCCGGCACCGTTAGTCTGAATCCAACCAGCCTGGCTCCACCTTCCGTTCTTGCTCCCGGAAGTATAGGTAAGACCGTTGTAGGACACAGTCCAATCGGCGACATTGGATCCGCCATTGGTCTCATGACAGGCTGCAGAGGCCTGTGCAAGCAGGGCGCTCTGCCAATCAGTATCGGCAAACACCCATGAGTAGCTCTCCTTGGAAGGAGTTCCTGCGTCCATATACTTGAACTTGAATTCATAGAAACGGATACCCGACTTAGGATAAATCAGGACCGTTCCGGCTTTCACTTCGAATTCGACAGCTTCCTGGGCATCCACACCCTTGGTCTGGTCCACGTCGCTCGCATCATCCACTACGTATTCGCGGACGTTGCCGGCGCTGGCGCTGGCAGCTACGACGGTCAGTACTCCGTCGGCGGGAGCGGTGAACGAGAACACGCGCTCGGTGGTGGAACCGCCGCCGTTAGGCTGGATGAATCCGCTTGCGTCCCACTTACCGTTCTTGGTCCCGCTGGTGTAGGTGAATCCGTCGAGGGAGACGGTCCAGCTGGCCTGGTTGGTTCCCTTAGCGGAAGCTGCTGCTGCTTCGAGGGCAGCCTGCCACTCGGCAGATGCGAAGTTCCAGTCGAGTTCTTTCTCGACGGCACCGCCGGAAAGATAAGTGAACTCGAACTTATAGAAACGGATGCCGGACTTCGGATAGATCAGCACTTCGCCGGCCTTTACGTTGAAATCGACAGTTTCCTGGGCATCCACACCCTTGGTCTGGTCCACGTCGCTCGCATCATCCACTACGTATTCGCGGACGTTGCCGGCGCTGGCGCTGGCTGCAGTAACTTTCAGCACACCGTCGGCAGGAGCGGTGAACGAGAACACACGCTCGGTGGTGGAACCGCCGCCGTTAGGCTGGATGAATCCGCTTGCGTCCCACTTACCGTTCTTGGTTCCGCTGGTGTAGGTGAATCCGTCGAGGGAGACGGTCCAGCTGGCCTGGTTGGTTCCCTTAGCGGAAGCTGCCGCGGTTTCAAGAGCAGCCTGCCACTCGGCAGATGCGAAGTCCCAGGTGAGAGTGACCTCGGTGGCACCGGACTGAACCTTATTGATGGTGAGTTTGCCTTCACCGGCCTCGGAAGCAACGTACTTGCTGGAGGTGGCCACAGGCTTGGCGATGACGCTCACGGGATATTCGCCCACGGCGAGGACTGCCACATCGGCAGCTGCGATGGTGTAGCTGGTTTCGGTGAGAGTCTGCTTCGCGCCGTTGAATTCGAGTTCATACTCGGCGGCGTTCTCGACCTCGCCCCAGCTGATGACCACATCTTCCGCGGTACCCTCATCGAGCTTGGCGGGAGCGACGGTCACGGTGGGCTTTTTAAGAGCCGTGACGGTGGCATCCGGGGTAAGATCCTTGCTCCAGGCAACCTTCTGCAGGGTGACGGCCTTGTCGGCGATCACGTAGATGCTGTTCTCGCCTGCAAGGTCTCCGAGAAGCACGGTGTGCTCCTTGCCGTCGGCAAGCACGGGATAACGATCGCCGGCTGCAAGAACCTGCATGGAGCCTAGTCCGTCTTCACTGGTGGCGGTTACCTTCACGGCACCGAAGTCCTTTACTAGAACCTCGACTGCGGAATAGGTAGGCACGCCGGCAGGGCTCACGGAAGCACCGGTGGAGAACACCACACCCTTGCTCATCACCACGTTCGCGGGAACGGATGAGGTCGCGTAGATGCGTGCATTGCCGATGATGGTATTGGCGGTGAGCTCTTCGGTGTCGTAGATTGTCTTCTCGGTGAAGTCCCAGGTGTAGGCCTCTTCCTGAACCTTGAGTTCGGTCTCACGCACCACCACGGGCATCACGGCATCCCACCAGCGGGGATCGCCGGCCTTGAGGGTGCGGATCTGGTCGCCTGCGGTACCGGCGAGATAGAGCTTGCCGGCTGCGGAGTTGACGCAAGGATCGGAAGTGAGGACGGTCGCGCCTGTCATGGCGATTTCCTCGAAGGTCTTATCGCCCAGGGCGTCGGTTTCGGTGGCGAGTGCATTGGATGTCCACCAGGCAACACCCGTATTGAAATAGACGTTGCCGTCGCAGACCACGCGGTAAGAGTCGGTGGAGTTGCGGTTCAGGCGGACCCAGCCCTTGTCGGCGGCATCCCCTTCCTTCTCGTTGTACTCGTTCAGGAATACGTTCTTCACGCTCTTGACGCTCTTCGCTTCGGTCTTGACACGGACGGCGAAGATACCGGCGTTGTTGGAAGAAGAAGGAGTGGAGGTGACATAGTTGAATGTGCAGTTCTCCACGAGCACGTTACCAACGGTGGCGTTGTCGCTCATGCGCAGGAAGGTGCGGGCGCAGGCATAGAAGGTGGTGTTGCGGATGGTGAAATCTCCGTTATTCGCAGCACGGACGTCGATGAAATCGCCGCCGTTCAATCCTTCTGCATTGATGTCGTGCACATAGCATCCGTCAACCAGGTAGGAGGCCACGGAGGCGGAAGATGCGCTGCTGCCTACGGAGTAGATGCCCTTCTGGTAGTTTGTCACCTCGCAGTTGACCATCTCGACGGAGGTCATTTCTGCGGAGATGTTCTCCACGGTGGAACCGGTGTTGTCGCCGTCGAGGACGACATCCTCGAGGTGCAGCACCTTGGCTCCGGCAGAAAGGTCGAACACAAGGCCCTTGATAGTGGGCTTCTTGCCGGCCTCGGTGGCGTTGCCGTAGATGTAGACATCACCGACTACGGTGGCGAACTTCTTGGTCTGATCCGGATAAATCGGGGTGATATCGTATGCATCGTCGCTGTAGTCCAGCATCAGTTTGATGGTGCCGGCCTGGTTGTCGATGGCGGCAAGCAGGGCTGCGGCGCTGGAGATGACGGTCTCGGTGCCGTCGGTGTTGGGACGGGTGTTCGCGGTGATGCTGCCACGCTTTCCGGCCTTGCCGAAGAGCAGGGTGAAGCGGTACTCGCGACCAGCCTCGAGACCGTCGACAGTCTTGCTGACCGCGGCGATATCATCTGCGCTGAGGGCCACCTTGGTTTCGGCGGCGTCACCATCCTTCAGCACCACGGGCTCGACCAGGACCGAAGTCAGGTCTGCCTTGTCGGCGGCATCATCCCAGCCGATGGTGATGGAGTTCTTGGTGCGGGTCTTTACCACGGGGTTCAGCGAAGAGCGGACTGCGGAGGTGGAGAAGGTAGTCTCCAGATACGCCCAGTTGGATGCCTGCAGGTCGGGATTGACGCCGCGGACGCGGGCATAGAAGGATTTGTCCACTTCGAGGCCGTAGACGGTGTAAGGAATCTCGTCGGGCTGCACGGTGAACATATCCACCAGAGTGCCGGTGTTGGCCGTGCTGACCTCCTTGGAATCGTCGGTCTGCTCATAGACCTCAAGTTCGTAGCTCTCGGCGTTCTTGATCTTCTGCCAGGTAAGGATCACGTCCGTACCGGTGGAAGGGACGACCTCTGCGTCGAACTTGGTGGGGGTGAGCACGCGGGAGTAGTCGATCTCGTCGAGCACTTCGGGGCTCTGCTCGCAGGCAGCGAACAGGAGCGCGCTTCCGAGGACACAGAATATATATTTAAATATCTTTTTCATATGCGTAACTATTAGAACTTTGCATAGCCATAGTCATTCACAAGGGCGCCCTGCATAGTACTCATCGTCAGATTGTACATAGGCCAAACGGACCTGGGATACGGGTCGTCGAGGGCGTTGCGGTAGAAGTAGGTCCAGCTGTAGGCACCGGTGGTGGTGTTGCGGAAAGCCTCGGTGCTGATGTAGCGCTCCTGGATCTTCCAGCCATTAGGCTCGGCCACGGTGTAGTCGGCGGGAGTCTTGCCGATTTCGTCGGCATCCAGACCGAAGAACTCTATCTTCTGGGCTGCGTGATTCTCGCGCCAGTAGAGAGGATAGGTCTTGAAAGTGCGGTCGTCGGTGGTGCGCTCGGTGGCATATGCGGCATAAGCGGCGTATGCACCCTGCATCTTGGCAAGATCCTCGAGGTCGGATGTCTCTTCGTCGAGGGCAGTCTTGAGGAGGCCCCAGCGGATGAGGTCCTGCTTGCGGATGAACTCGCCTGCGAGCTCGAGGGCCCTTTCCTGGAAGATGGCGCCGAGGATGGTCGCCTGGTTGGCGTGGTCGGTGATCATACCATTGCCGTCAGTGCCGGCGGCACCGAGGGTAAGGGCGTCGACAGCGGTGTATTTGGTAGCCGCCTTGCCTGCCATGGCGCGGTTGCGCACTTCGCCGAGATAAGTCTTGGCCTTGGGCAGGTCTCCGGTGCAGGCTGCCAGTTCGGCACCGAGCAGGAGAGCATCCGAATAACGCATCACGATGGGTTTCACACCGTCGTCGTTACCGCCGTTATAGGGGTTGTCGATCATCCATTCATAACGGTATTTACCCCAGAACCAGTAGTTTACGGCTCCGCGGAGCTCCCACTGCTGGGTTTCTCCGTTCCAACGCATATTCACGACGGTAAGGTCGCGGCGAGAGTCGTTCTTGTCGTACTTGAACCAGAGGTTCGCGGTAGGGAGCGAACTGCCTCCACGGGCGGAGTTGTTGGTGATGAAAGGACCGCCTGCGGTGTGAGGATAGGCGTGGGTGTAGTTCCAACGGCCGCGGGAATCGCTGAAGGGGATTACCCAGAGGACTTCGGAGGTGCCCGTCAGGTGAGTGGAGTTGTTGAACTTGCGCCAGAGGGTCTCATATGAAGGCTCGAGCGAAACGGTCTTGCTGGTGTAGATATCGTCGATGTGCTTCAGAGCCTTGGGATAGAGCACTGCGGCGGTGAGTTCGGGATCGTTGGTAAGACGCAGCGAACCGAGGTTGCCGGTGCCCACCTTTCCATCGTCCGGACGCCAGGCCCAGCCGGCTGCCGAAACGGCGACGCGGGCATAGAGAGCCTTTGCAAATGCCTTGTTCATACGGTCCGCGCGGGTGGTCTGAGGAGCTTCACCGGGCCAGTAGAGGCGGTCGATGGCCTCTTCCAGGTCGGCAAGGATCACTTTGTAGATATCGTCGCGGTCGGACTTCTGCAGATAAATGGTGGAGCTGTTCACAGGCTCGGTACGGAGCGGAACTTCTCCCCACATCTTCACAAGCTCATAGTAGAAGAACGCCCTGTAGGTGAGAGCCTCGCCGAGCAGATAGGACATTTCTTTGTCGCTGTCCACCTTTCCATAGGCACGGAGGCCCTGGATGCAGAGGTTTGCACGCTCGATACCGGTCACGATTTCGTTGTAGCCGTTGGTCGAGGTGTTCATCTGGGTGTCGTTGGGAGTGGAGTTGTATTCGCTCATACGGATACGGTCGTCCACGGCATCCAGTCCGGCGTCATCGGTGCCGGCGGAGTTGGAGCTGTAGGTCTCGATATCGGTGTTCATCCCATAGAAGAGATGGAGACGTCCGCGGTATGAGTTGGTATGTCCCACAATCTCTCCGATGCCATATACGCTGTATTCCGCCAGGGTGTAGTTGGAGAATACCACGTCGTCGGCATAAGTCGACTGGGAGGGGGATTCGATCAAGTTGTCGAAGACATTGCAGGAAGCGGCAATCAGCACGACTGCAAGTATGGAAATAATCTTTTTCATTTTCATTGCCTCCTATATTAGAATGTAAGGTTGATACCTGCCACCCAGCTGTGGCTCTTGGGATATGCGGAGTAATCCACATTCGGAGTCAGAGGGGTCGCCGTACGAGTGTCCACCTCGGGATCGTATCCCGAATAAGGAGTAAGGCAGAATACGTTGTTGGCGGTCACGTACACGCGTACCTTGTTAAGTTTGTACTTCTGAGTCACGCTCTCGGGAAGGGTGTAACCCAGGGTGATGGTAGCAAGGCGGAGGAAGGAAGCATCTTCCAGAGCATAGGACTGGCAGATACGCCTGGTGTTGTAGGGGGCCCACATGGTCTTGCCCTTGTTGACGGAAGCAAGTGTGGAAAGATCGGTAATGAACTCACCAGTCTTCCAGTCTACGTTGGTCCAGCGGTTTTCAGGGGACATAGCCTCGATCACGTTCTGGCCGGCGACGCCGCGGATGGTGGAGAAGTCCACTACGTTGGCGTTGTAGACCTTGTTGCCGTAAGAATAGGTGAAGTTGGATGCGAAGTCAAAGTTCTTCCAGTAGGCGGAGATGCTGAAACCGCCGGTGAACTTGGGCTGCACGTTGCCGAGGAGGGTGATATCGTTATTGTCGATAACTCCGTCCTTCTTGCCGTCGGGGCCGCTGACATCCTTCAGCTTCATCGCGCCGGGACGTGCTGCGTATCCGGTGACACCGGAAGCGTCGGCGATGCCTTCCTTCAGGGTCCAGGCGCCGGTGGTGGCGTCGAAGTCAAAGTCCTTGATGGCGTACATTCCGTCGTTGATGAAACCATACACATCACCGAGAGGACGGCCTTCGGTAACCTTGAAGTCGTAACCGATTTCAGATGAGAACATACCTGCGTTGGCAGTGATTTCCGAGAGGCCGCCAAGGTTGGTGACCACATTCTGGTTGAAGGAGATGTTGCCGTCGAAGTTGATGCCGTAATCCTTGGTTTGGATAAGGGCACCACCGAGGGATATTTCAACACCGCGATTGCGGATGGAACCGAGGTTGCGGTACTGGTAGTTGTATCCGGAACCGTTCACAGGGAAGTAGATGAGCAGGTCCTTGGTATCGGCCTGGTAGATTTCAAGGCTGCCGTAGAGGCGGCTCTTGTAGAGGCTCCAGTCGAGACCGATGTTATGCGAATAAGTGGTCTCCCACTTGAGCTCGGGGTTGGCCATATCGGTGCCGGCTCCCCACCAGACCTTGCTCTGGCTGATCCAGTCCTGATTTCCCTGACGGGGGCCGTACTCCTGCACGGTCTTGCCGGAAGGGATGTTGTTATTACCGGCTGTACCGAAGCTGTAGCGGAGCTTCAGGTTGTCGAGCCAGGTGCGGGTATTCTCCATAAATTCCTCACCGGAGATGCGCCAGGAAGCAGCGAAGGAAGGGAAGTATCCCCACTTGTTGCCCTTGGTGAACTTGGAAGAACCGTCAGCACGCATCGTGGCGGAAATCTGGTACTTATCCTTTATGGAATAGTTCACGCGCGTGAAGAAAGACAGTATCTTGTCGTCGTTGGAGAAGGTGTTTCCGATAGCCTTGGGGGCTTCGCCGGAAGCCATGAAGTTCCAGGCCATCGCGGAATCGAAGAAATCCGGCAGACCGTCCATCACGGCGTTGAAGCTGTTGGATTTGGAGATGATATACTCGGTACCGACCAGCACGTTCAGATGATCGTCGCTGGAGATATAATCCTTGAAATCGTAGGAAAGGGTGTTGGTGTTGCGGATCTTGCGGCGGGTGACGTCCTTGTAGTCCGTGGAAGGATTGACGTTGTAGCCGGCTGCCGCATTGTTGCGCACATAATATGAGGTGAGGCCGTAGAAACGGTCGTCGGTGCGGCGATATTCGTCGAGACCACCCTCCAGGCGGAGGCGGAGGTTCTTGACGATATCCCACTGGAACGCGCCGTTGGCGGTCCACTGTGTGCGGTTCTGGCGGGAATCGTTATCTGCGATGGCCGTCAGGGGATTTACGGAGCTGTTGTAATCTTCCTCGATATCGGTGTCGCTCATGATGGACTCGGCGGGAATCGGGGAATATACGATGGAGTTCTTCAGACGGCTCTGGCTGGTGGAACCCTTGTCGTTGATGGCGTTGGCTCCGGAACCGGTGACCTTCACGTTGGAATAACGGACGTTGAGGTCGAGGCTGGTCGTCTTGGAAGTCTTGATGTTGCTCTTGAAGTTGAGGTTGTTACGGCTGTAGTCGGAGCCCACCATAATTGCGGTCTCGTCGAAATGGGCGTAACCCACGGTCCACTTGATCTTGTCGGTGCCGCCGGATACGCTCAGGTTGTGCGAGAGGTTGTGGCCGGTGCGCCCGAACACTGCATCCACCCAGTCGTTGGTCGCCATCCCCTTGTAGAGGTCCATATCCTCGAACACGCCGTAGCGGGAGCCGTAGAAGCTGGACACATTGTCTTTGAAGAGGGCATACTCATACTGGGTACGGACGAAGTCGTAGGCGTTCTGGGGCACGAATGCACCCTTGTTGGCCATCTGCTTCACGCCGGCGTATGCGTTGAAATTGACAGTAATCTTACCTTCCTTACCGCTCTTGGTGGTGACGATGATAACACCGTTTGCACCGCGGCTTCCGTAGATTGCCGTGGAGAAGGCATCCTTCAGCACGTCGATGCTCTGGATGTCGGAAGCGGGGATGTCGGAAATGCTCTCCATCGGGAATCCGTCCACGATGTAGAGAGGGGAACTGTCCTGAGTGATGGAGCCTGCGCCGCGGACGCGGATCTTGATGTCTGCGTCGGGGTTGCCCTCGGTGGTGGTCACCTGCACACCGGCCATCTTACCGGCCATTGCCTCGGTAACCGATGCCACGGGCACCTGGTTCAGGGACTCCGAATTCACGGATGAAATCGAACCTACCACATCGCGGCGGGTAACGGTCGCATAACCTACGACCACCACCTCGTCGAGGAAGGTTGCATCGGGCTTCAACTGCACGTCGATCTTTGTGCGCCCTGCGATGGCCACGGTCTGATCCGCGAGGCCGATGAAGGAGAACACAAGATTCGCTGCGTTCTGAGGAACCACGAGTTCATAGTCTCCGTCGAGACCGGTGACCGTTCCGGTGGTAGTGCCTTCCACGAAGACACCCGCGCCCATAAGCGGTTCGCCGTTCTCGTCGGTCACGACACCCGTAATCTTAAGTGTCTGGGCCGCCAGAGACAGGCTGGTTCCAAGGCAGAGAAGCGCAAGAATGAGTTTCTTTGCTAAACTTTTCATTGGATTTATAGGTTGTTGTTACTGTGTTATCAATTACAATTGCGCCCAAAGTTATGAATTATTTTTGAATTTCCGTGCACGGGCACGGAAAATTTATCGGGCAGCGACAATTTCCTTTACAAGATAGTGCAGATACATTTCCAGGTTGGTGTAGCGGCCATTCTTGTCGAGCCAGACCTGCTTTCCATCGGATGCGTCGTTCTTCTTGAGGCCAAACTGGTCTTCGAACCAGTCGGGCATTCCGTCGCCGTCCGAGTCGGTGATTCTGGCAAGCTCTTCGCTGGTGGCCTTATACTCCGGCCACCCCCCTACATTGGCCTGGGAATCGATAATTCCCTTGGTTCCGTTAGGTGCAGTGCCGGTTTTCACCTCGTTTGCAATCCTCGAATCAACGGCATCCCTCCTCAGACTTGCTCCTGCGTGTGCGAGCACGTTTTCGTATGCATCCGCGGCGGCCTGCCTGGCCACTTTGCTGCCATTATAGGAAATATCGAATGCGGAAGCGGCCTGAATGCTGCCGGTAGGCGTGCCGTTAGGCTGGAGACCTACGTAATTATCTGCATTTACATTCTGGCACAGTGTCTTTTGGGCATCGCTGAGGTTGGAGCAGCCGGTATCAAAATAATTGCCGCTGAGATGGAATACACCCCAGACGCCCTTGGCGTTCGTGTTGGATCCGTCGTCGGTGTTAGGCGAGAAAATCCTGTTGACCAGCGAACTCTTGGTGGCTGTGGAAGGCCCCGGCTTGTAGTAGTTGTTGATAAAGTTGAAGGATCCTCCTTCACCGGCATATCCGCCGTTGGTGGGGCCCCAATTGTAGAAAACGTTGTTCACCAGTTCCGTCTTCTCGTTCTCGGGCTTGCCCGTGTAGCGGCTTCCGCAGAGGCGGGGTGTACGCGACGTATGATGGGCGATGAGATTGTGGGAGAACGTTGCGCCATGGCCGCCCCAGATGCCGCCGTAGCCATGATTTCCCTTAGGATGATAGGATTTATTGAGGCTTTCGGCAACTATGCAGTATTGCATCGTAAAGTGGTCGTTGTCGTAGAAGGAAGCCCCCTCGTCTATGCACCAGGTCATGGAGCAGTGGTCCAGAATGATATCCGAATGATTACGCCCCCAGATGCAGTCTTCCATGGGGATGGAGGACGCTGAGGGATTGGCGGTCACATAAGCCTTGGCAGCTTCATCGCCCAGACGGAAACGCACGAAACGAATGATGATATTATCTGCATTCGTCTCTGTCGACCATCCGCTGATGCAGATTCCGTCTCCCGGAGCAGTCTGCCCGGCTATAGTCACATTCCCCTGACCTATGCGCAGGTTGGAACCGAGTTCTATACGTCCGGCAACATCGAACACTATGGTTCGTTTTCCGGATTCGCCAATGGCTGCACGCAGAGATCCGGTACCACTATCGTTCAGGTTAGTAACATGGATAACCTTGCCTCCACGTCCTCCCGTGGTGAACATCCCGCAGCCCTCGGCGCCGGGGAAGGCCCTTGTCAGGCCGTCGGCATCTTCCGAAGCCGGGATTCCGAACTGGGCGTAGACTGCATCTGAAACGGGATCGCCGGGGTTGACGTGAGGATCGGGATTGTCCGGATTATCCGGTGTCTGCCCTGCCTCGATGTCGATAGTGAGCACCTGGGACCATCCGCTGAACACGTCGTCGGTGAAGGCACGCACCTGGAACTGGTAAGTGCTTCCCTGCGCGAGCTTGTCGATGATGATATTGGTGTTCTTGGTGGTGGAAGACTGCACGGCTGCGCCGCTCTCCTCAAGCTTCCACTCATAGCTATCCGCTCCTGTCACGGCATCCCAGACGACTACTGCGGAATG
>JAGCUK010000048.1 GCA_017962925.1 Bacteroidales bacterium | reverse complement strand
CTGTTCTGACAGCGGTTCCAGAGGTCTATTCCTTTGGATTCGAGGGATAGATAGGACTGGGAACCCAGATCATCTGCCCAAACAACTCCGTCCGCATCGAAAATGAAGGATCCGGTGTCGTTATGGGCATGGTTGGAGGATGCCAGACCTACCTTGATGCCAAGATAGGTGTCGTCAGGGCTCTCCCAGCCGCTCCTGTAGATATAGAGCGGAGTCATGCCTCCGGTGGTGTAGAACTTGACAGTAGGCTCCTCTACATCCGAAAAGACCATATCCTTTCCGCAAAGGACGAAGACCGGCAGCAATCTGTCGTTATCCAGACGCGCGAAACCGTTCTTTTCAATCTTCTTCAGTTCCTGATAAAGCAGGCTCTTGTCCCCCGTCTTGACGGCCAGCCAGCCCAGCATAAGCTCGGTGGAGGCCCACTTTCCGCTGTCTGCATAGTTGAAGCAGTAGCCCGTAGGGCGGTTCATCATCTGCATGAAGCGGCCGGAACGGTAGAACGTGCCGTAGTTGTCCATCAGCCCCATATCACTACCGAAGGCGCTCCCAAGGCCCGCTATCAGCATAATCTGGAATCCGCTGCCATATCCCCAGTAGCTATATCCTTCGGCATAGGCGCCATCCTCGGAATAACCTTCTCTCAGGGGGAGATAATTGGTGGCGAAGCACCTGTCCAAAATGCGGTTGGCATCGTCGTAATACTCATCCCAAAGGGCTATGGCGCCATAAACGAGCCCCGCATTGCAGACCTGGTTCCAGTTATGGAAGGCACGGTAGAACCAAGCATAGCCATCATTCAGGGATGTATCGAAGGCGTGTTTCTTGATCGCCTGGGCCACGGTTTTGCGCTGCTCGGGAGTCATCACATCATACAGCCAGTCATAGCCTATGGACAATCCCATGCAGATCTCAGCCACGTCCAGATAATGTTTGGGGTTCCAGTCGATATAATCCGCCGCATTCAGCATCTCGGTGATCGCCCTGTCGGCATAACGCCTGTCCCCGTGAATCCTGTAGGCATAGGAGAGATTGAATACCCGTTTCAGCACCTCCCGCATGTTATCTATCCTCTGCCCGGCCATCTTACGTGGATGCGGCGGAAGATCCATCACCCGGTCGCAGATGCGGAGAATCTCCTTATCCGTCTGCGCCATTATGGGTTGAGATGCGATTGCCGCGCGCACAGCCTCTTCTTCCCCTGCATGCAGCAGCAGACGCGGATGGTTGCCGGGCTTGGGATAAGCCAGCGCCATCGCCGGAATCAGGAGCATTATGAAGAAGAGTGTCTTTTTCATACCTTAGTTGGGGTTGATGAATGTATTCACGCTGTCGATAGGAGGAAGCGAGGGGTAATCCAGCTTGTAAGCGTCTATCTGTGAGCGATATACTGCGATGTTGCCGGATGCGAGCCAGGTGCAGTAGCCACCGGTGAGCCCGGCATCGTAGAGGCCGCGAATCTCCCTCTCGATGAAGTTGGAGTTGTTGTCAATGCCGTGGGGATCCACCCAGCGCATCACGTGATATGCCTGAATCCAGGTACGTACGATTGCGGGAGTGGCGGTCACTGCCTGCCGTCCCTGTACCCTCTTGCCCCAGGCCTTGAGTATCTCGTAAGGATGGTTCCAGGGCTTGGAAATGCTATAGTAGTGATCTGAGAAGTGATCCGGATAAGGCATGGCACAGATGGCGTCCGCAATAGTGGAAATCGCAGGCCAGTACTGCCCGTAGGCTGTCGTGTAGCCGGGATTTGCGGATTCGCCGAACACATCCACCGACACATAAACTCCGAGGGAATGCAGCTCGTCGCAGGCGTAGCGGACGAAGTTCTGGATGGCCTGGACCTTGCTCTCGCCATAGCGGTTGCGATAATCCATCTGCTCGTCGATGCTTATCATCTTGTCCGGGAAGCGTACATAGTCGAAGTTGACCTCGTTCAAGCCGAACTTACGGACGGATTCCTTCGCCAGCTCCACATTGAACTGCCAAACATCTCTGCTGTAGGCACTCGGCCAGTAGCTCTTGTTGTGAAGGAAAGGCTGTCCGGTGGCTTTTTCGCAGATGGAAGAACCGGGATGGTCCTTTGCATAATAGCTGTCCTTGAAGCAGGTGATACGCCCGATTACATAGAATCCCTTGGCATGTAACTTGTCAATTGCCTCCTTGTAGAGTTTCTCCTTTCCGGCACCGGCCCATTTGTAGTTGGTCGGGGAATACTTTTCCATCGCCTCAGCCTTGTAACCGGGGCATTCGTTGTCTTTTATATCGATTACGAATGCATTTATCTTGGTACTGTCTGCCAGCGCAATGTAGGCATCGATGTTTTTGAGCCCGGCAGGGTTGATGGTCAGATAGAAGGCATTAACCGGGTTGGGCATGGGATTGTCTGCGAATACCGGCTTCTCGTAAGGCCGGAATTCGCATCCTATAGCTTCCCCGCCCTTGAATGAGTTCTTGATGGCCTTGTGCGCCTCGTCGTGGGTGCTGTAGCGTTCAGCGGCCTCTTCTGCGCTGCCAACGAGGTATTTTCCAAAGATCCAGCCCTGCTGCTTGCCGTACTGCACGTTATAGCGGCGGATCCGTCCGTCAGGGAGTATCTTGTCGAAGCCCAGCACCTGCACCGCGCTCCCCTTCTTTGCGAAACCGCAGATATGGGAGCTGAGGGTATCGTCTATCACGGATGCAGCGGTCTGCACGAAGAGTTCCTTCTCCATCACAGTCTCCTCCAGAGTGGCCACGAGCGCAGTTTCGGGCAGATAGAACTTCTTCTTCCCGATCTTTGCGGGGAGATAGCGCACTCCATCCTCCTTCACGCTCTTCCCGGGCTGAACCGTCACTTTGGAGCCTCTAGGGATGGAATCTGTGACAGCCAGTCCACTCTTCTCAACCATTTCATAAACCGGCACAACCGGGGATTCGGCTCCGGCGAATGCATCCTTCTCGTCTTTGCTGCTGCAGGAAGGAATCAGCACCGCAGCCAGCATCAAATATCCTATGTATTTCATTTTCATCTTCAAAACGCTATGTTCAAGGCAACCCCCGAATAGTATGTGCCATCCTCTTCCGGTGCGAACCAGGGCAGGAAGCTGATCTTCCCGAGCTGGCGGCGCTCCCAAGGCAGCATCCAGTAGGCTATCTTGGCACTCAGGATGCCCACGCCGGCACCTGCAAGCACATCATTGCACCAGTGCCTCTCGTTATACATCCGCAGCGCGCCGGTGGCGATGGCAATCGTGTAGGCCGCTGCACCCCACCATCCTCCGTATTCCATCCTAACCAGCTCCGCACCCACGAAAGCGGTTGCAGAGTGGCCGGAAGGAAAGGAATTGCGCCTGCTGCCGTCGGGACGCATCTCCCTGACGGTGTATTTGGCGGCGTTAACCAAAAGCCCCGCAAATGCCCATCCGGTCCCTGCCAGCAGCACTCTGTCCTCCCAGCCATCGCGCTTGTCCAGGCATAGCAGCAGGCTGGTGGCGAGAGGGATATATTGGATGTAATCGTCCGCATGAACATAATTCCCCTGGCGCAGGTCCGTCATATAATCCTTAACGGGCAGATTCACGTTCTCCTTCCATACCTGAGTCAGGCCGAAAGTCCCCGTGCCAATCAGCACCGCCGGAGCGATAGTCTGGCGGAGATGGAAGTTGGTTCTGCTGGTATCGGCAGATGGGATCAGACTCTCCGGTTCTGCAGCGAAAAGCGGCCCGGAGATGCTCAGACACAGGAATAATGCCAGAAAGAGGCGTTTCATCAGGACAGATGGAGTTCGTAACTTGCAATATCGAATTCTTTCTCGTCCCCCATGTGCTTGCCAAGGTCGTCGGAGATCTTGATAACCTTCTCCCAAGGGTCCTTGTTGCTCATTCTGCAACGGGAGAGCTTCATCACTATATTGGCAGCCTTGTAGCCTTCTATGCCGGGATCGCAGGTGATATTCGTGCCTATGCCGGCGCTGAACTTCACCCGGCCGCGGAAGTAATCCGCCACCTCCTTGTATTTGGGGAAATTGAGGGCGTTGCTGAATACTATCACCTTCGAACGAGGATCTATCCCGAATTCTTCCAGGCGGGAGATGATCATGTCGCCCACCACCTTCTCGTCGCCGGAATCCTGGCGGAAACCGTCCAGCAGTTTCGCCTGCTTCATGGTAAGGGTGCGGAGGAAGGATTTGGTGGTAAAGGTATCGATCAGGGCGGTGCCGAGGGCTCCGTCATATACTTTGATCCAATCTTCGAGCGAGAGGTAATTCGCTCTCTTATAGCCGAATACGCCACTGTGGAACATCACCCACTCGTGCGGGAACGTGCCTATAGGCGTCATGTTGTATTTCATTGCGAAATAGACATTGGACGTTCCGGCGCAGTACTTGGGGCACTTCTCCTTGAGCTCCTTAACTATGGCATCGTGGAGAACGGATGAGAAACGGCGCCTGGTGCCGAACTCAGAGAACAGTAGCTCGTGCTCGTTGGCAATCTCCAGCTTCGCATCCAGCACTTTCAGAGCCTTGGCGGTATCCACTTTGATGCCTTTATAACGATTGCGCAGTTCCGCGACTATAGCAAGAATCGGCACTTCATACAAGGTTACCTTATACAGGAAATCGGTGACCTCTATCTGCAGATGCCCCTCGGCATCCAGGGAGACGTCGATTTTATCTGCCTCGAAACGTAATCCGCGAAGCCACTCCCAGTAGTTGTGGTTGATATAGCGTATCTTGGTGGTAACGTACTCGAATTCTTCCTCGGTCAACTGCAACTGACCTAATTTGGCGAACTCGCTCTTCAAGTCTGCCAGAAAGGCCTTGTCATAGACTTCTTTAGCCCTGTCGTTAAACTTGAAAGTGCCCTCTGCAAGGGGGTAAAGATGAAAATAAGCGTTGGATGTGGAGAACTTGTAAAGATCGGTATCCAGGATGCTAAGTATCATAAATAAAGTGGTTTGATTTTTGCAGTAACGCGCTATTATTTTATTTTACAAATATAGTGAATTTAATCAAAGAAAAATCATTTGGAGGCGAGAGACCGCTGTTCGCTCTGAACGATTGCAGATTGGAGAATGTGACCATCCTGGACGGCGAATCCGGAATCAAGTTCTGCCGCAATATAGAGGCCAATAATTGCCATTTCTACGGCAAATATCCGTGGTGGCATGTGGACGGTTCGCACATCACCAACTGCTACTTCGCAGCCGGGTCCCGTTCGGCCGTATGGTACAGCAAGCACATGGTCATGAAAGACTGCGTGATAGACGGGCCCAAATTTTTCCGGGAGATGGAAGATCTGGAGCTGGAGAATGTGAGCATCAACGATGCCGACGAGACCTTCTGGAAGGTAGATGGGCTCACAGTCCGCAACGTCCGTCTGCATGAGGGCACCTATCCCTTCATGTTCTGCAGCAATGTCTATGTAGATGGCCTTGAGAGCGACTCCAAATACGTTTTCCAATACGTCAGGAACGCTGAAATCCACAACGCCAAGATAGTCACCAAAGACGCTTTCTGGGAGACGGAAAACGTCACGATCTACGACAGTATCCTGGACGGAGAGTATCTGGGATGGCATTCCAAGAACCTGAAACTCGTTCGCTGCCATATCGCTGGAGAGCAGCCCCTCTGCTATATCGACGGCCTCACAATGGAAGATTGCACCATAGACGCAGCATCGGATCGTTGCTTTGAAGACAGCGTCCTTCAGGCGGATATCCGAGGGGATATCACCGAGATCAAGAACCCCCGGTCCGGGCATATACGCGTCAGCGGCAGGATTGGGAAGATTACCATCGATTCCCATATCCTGCCGCCGGCAGATTGCAAAATAGAATCGGCTGAAGTTTAGCTCAGAACCGCTTCTGCAAGGGATTCAAGCGCCGGGATGTCCGCATCCTTCAAGGCGCTTTTTATTGTCACCAGGGGCTCCAGCACAGTGACATTCTTCATCGCGGAGAACTTCTCTTTCATCACGCGCCCGGCCGTAGGAGCCCAGGAGCCGTTCTCAATGAGGCCCACTCGGCGGTTCTGCCAGGATTTATCCTGCAGATGGGAGATGAATTCCAGCGCGGGCGGGAAGAGCCCTGCATCGTAGGATGATGCCGCCAGCACCAGCGTGCCGTAGCGGAAGGCATCCTCCACCGCTTCTGCCTGATCGTCTCTGGTAAGGTCGTTGAATGCAACCTTCACGCCTTTCGCGCGGAGCATTTCTGCAAAGGTCTCAGCCACTTTGAGAGTGTTTCCGTGGATGGATGCGCAGGCCACAAACACACCCTCGCTCTCCACGCCATAGCTGCTCCAGATGTTGTATAGGCGCAGATATTCGCTCAGGTCATCCTTAAGCACAGGGCCGTGCAGAGGGCATATAGTAGATATCTGCACGCCTTCGAGCTTCTTGAGAAGGGTCTGCACTGGGCCGCCGTACTTCCCTACAATATTGAAATAGTAGCGCCTGGCTTCGCATGCCCAGTCGTCATCTTCGGTGGAATCGAACCCGCAGCGCTCCAGCCCGCCGAACTTGCCGAATGCATCGGCAGAGAACAGCACTTTTTCGCTTGCTTCATAGCTCACGATCACCTCGGGCCAGTGGACCATGGGAGCAAGATAGAATTTCAAAGTATGGGCGCCCAGTTCCAGGGTATCTCCCTCTTGGACGACAATCGTACGCCCTTCCAGATTTACTTCCGGGAAGAACTGAGGAACCATGGCGATGGCCCTGGCACTTGCCACGAGCTTGACCGTAGGGAAAGTCTCCAGAATCCAGGGCAATTCCGAGGAATGGTCCGGCTCCATGTGATGGAGCACGAAATACGCCGGTTTCTCCCCTTCTAGAGCCTCCAGGAGGTTGTTGCGCCACTGCTTGGAAGTGCTCTTGTCGCAGGAATCCAGCACGGCGATGCTCTTATCCTTGATCAGATATGAGTTATATGCCATTCCGTCCGGAAGTGCATACTGACCTTCGAATTTCGGCTCGGAATAGTCGTCGGTTCCGATGTAGATGATTGAATCAGATATTTTGCGTACCATATTTGTTGATAATTGACTTTGCTACCAAATGTGCAGTGGACCAGGCTGCCTGGAGGTTGAATCCCCCGGTAACGGCATCTACGTCCAGCACTTCCCCGGCAAAATACAGGTCTTCTTTCTGCTTGCATTCCAGGGTTTTAAGATTAACGGAAGATAGACTCACGCCGCCACAGGTGACGAACTCCTCGCGGAAGCGGTTCTTGCCATGGATGAAGTAAGGATCGCAGATCAGCGTCTGCACGAGCTTATTGATACCCTTCTGCCCGAGTTCCGCCCAGCTGCGTTCTTCCGGGATGCCGCTGCGTTGCAGCAGATATTCCCAGAGGCGCGCGGGGATGCCCTCCGGATGCACTGATTTCACCAGTTTCCGAGGGTTGGAGCCCTTCAAAGACTGAAGCGCAGCGTGCAACACTTCCTCTGATAATGCCATCCAACGTACCTGCAGCGGCGAATTGTAGTTCAGTGAAGCCAGATGCCTGGAGGCGTAAGAGGATAGTCTCAGCGTGGCGGGGCCGCTGAATCCCCAGTCGGTGATGAGCAATTCTCCCTCGGCGCGGAACTTGCTGCCGGGGATGCTCAATGCGGCAGTGACACTCAGCCCCATCAGAGAGCAGATTCCACTCTTTCCGCCGGCTGCGCTGTCGCTGATATTGAAGGTGAATAAGGATGGCACCGGAGGCACCGTTTCCAGCGGCAGCCCCTTGAGCAGATCCATTCCGGCACCTCCGCCGGTGCAAACCACGACGGCATCAGCATCCGGAAGGGACTCGAGCTTTTGATTGCAGGCGATTTCCACGCCCTGAAGGGCCTCCATAAGGGTCTGGACTATCTCTCCGGCATCCTGAGAAGCCGGGAAATAGCGGCCTCCATCTTCTTTTACGAAGGATACGCCCTTGCCGCGGAACCACTCCAGAACATCCTCCGGAGAATACTCTGCAAGCGCCCTTTTCATGAGGGATGCGCCCCTGGGATAAACCTCATCCAGGCTTCTCACAAACTCGAATGAGTTGCTGATGTTGCAGCGCCCTCCCCCGGTCAGGGCAAGTTTGGCCATGGGCCTCGGACCAGCCTCGACAATACGGATGTCGGCACCGGGTAGAGCCTCGTGCAACTGCGAAGCGCAGAAGCATCCGGCGGCACCGGCACCGACAATCGCGATTCTAATGTTACTCTTAGGCAACGGGTTCTGCCACAGGCTCAACCACGGGAGCAGCAGGCTCTGCAACGGGCTCTACTGCAGGCACGGGAACCACGACGGGCTCTGCGGGAGCCACAGGAGCGACCTCGGGTTCAGGAACAACTGCGGGCTCCTCAGGAGCAACGATAGGCTCGGGTGCTACGACAGGAGCGATGTTGGGCTGTTCGACGGGTGCGGGAACCTCGGTCTCGACCTCATGGGTGGCAGCTGCCTTTGCGGTTGCAGCAGCAGTCTTGGCCTCAGCCTTGATCTGCTTCTCGCTGGCCTTGACGAGCTTCTTAGCGTTTGCGATCTCGTTCTTTGCGGCCTTCACTGCATTCTTGCTGTCGGCGATCTTGTTCTCCTCGCTCTTGATGAGTTCCTTGTCCTTAGCAACGACTTCCTGCAGCTTCTTCACGATTGCCTTGTCGGACTTGATCTCGCTGTCGATTGCGTTGATTTCGCCCTCGATAAGGGAAAGCTGATACTGCTCGTCTGCGGTAAGGTTCTTGTCTGCCTTGAAAGCCTTCTTCTGTGCGTTGTAGTGGTCTTTCTTGGTCTTCTTGAGGGCATTTTTTGCCTTGATGGTTGCATTGGCCTGATCGAGCGTGGACTGATCCTTTGCAAGAACGAGCTTGAGTTCGTTCAGAATTTTGGTGCTGTTGGCGATCTGCTTGTCGCTGATAGCTACCTGCTCGGTGTACCTTGCCTGTGCTTCATCGAGGCCCTGCTGTGCCTGGGAGAGCATCTGTTCGCCGAGGGTCTGTGCTCCGGCGGAGAAGGAAAGCAGCAAAGCTGCTGCAAAAAGAACTTTTTTCATATTGTTTCGTATTAGATAATATGCGTATGTTTCTCGCAAATATAATAAATATTCCATCCAATTCATCACTTTTTTATATCTTTGCGGCGAGATTCGAGAGAATCAAGTGTAACAGGCACCACTATAAAAACTGCAAACATGAAAGAAAAGTACTCTACGACATTCCTGCTGATGGCAGTGGCGTTCACCGTCTGCCTCATTATTTCCAATTTATTTGCAACCAAAGTGTTCTCTCTGGGCTGGGGCATCAACCTTCCCGGAGCGGTCATCATTTTCCCGATATCCTATATCCTGAACGACTGCCTGACCGAGGTCTGGGGCTACCGGAAGGCCCGTCTGGTAATCTGGACGGCATTCGCGGCCAACTTCGCAGTGGTCATTCTCGGGCAACTGGTGGTATGGCTTCCCGCAGCATCTTTCTGGGATGGTGGCGAACACTTCGATTATGTGTTTACAATGGCTCCGAGAGTGGCTCTTGCCTCACTTCTAGCATTCCTTGCGGGTTCCACCCTTAATGCGCTGGTATTGAGCAAGATGAAAGTGGCGGATAAAGGCCGCAACTTCGGCGTAAGAGCCATCGTTTCCTCCCTCGCTGGAGAGTTCGTGGATTCCCTTATTTTCATGCCTCTGGCATTCATCGGAACCCCCTTCAAAGTGCTTGCCACGATGATGCTCGCACAGGTCACTTTCAAGGTGCTTTACGAGATTGTTGCGCTGCCTCTCACAGCCTATGTGGTGCGCGTGGTCAAGCGCTACGACAACACCGATGTATTCGATGAGGGAATCTCCTATAATCCGTTTAAAGTAAGAGACATTTAAGATATGAAAACACGCAAGGAAGAGGGTCTGAAGGCCCTTGGCCGCGAGGCCGCATACAAACAGACTTATTCCCCCGAGGTGCTCGAGGCATTCGAGAACAAGCATCCCGATAACGACTATTGGGTGCGTTTCAACTGCCCTGAATTCACTTCGGTCTGCCCTATCACCGGCCAGCCGGACTTCGCCGAAATCCGCATCAGCTACATCCCCGGCGAGCGCATGGTTGAGAGCAAGAGCCTGAAACTCTACCTCTTCAGCTTCCGCAACCACGGCGCTTTCCATGAGGACTGTGTCAACATGATCATGAAGGATCTCATCTCCCTGATGGATCCCAAATACATCGAGGTCACCGGCTTCTTCCTCCCCCGCGGAGGCATCAGCATCCATCCTTACTGCAACTACGGACGCCCGGGTACAAAATACGAGGCGCTCGCAGAAAAGCGCCTCGCAGAAAGGGAGTAAAAATCAATATTTGAATGAACTTCCGCCCACGAACTCGCGCAGCAGCGAGGTCGGAGGGATTTCGTTGTCCGGCACGGGCACGAAGTAATGGATGAACTTCAGCAGCCGGTGTGCCTCGGCATACTCGGGGCAGTTCTTGGGAACGCTCGAGAGGATGGGTTCAGCGTGATTCCTAAGCACTGCGAACTCCACCAGATAGGCGGAATTGAACATCACGTCCGCATTCTCCTGATAAGGATATATCCACTGATCCTCCGCCGCACGGACTTTAGGCCACTGGCTGATGGTCTGGCGGGCGGTGAAAGCGCCTTTGTTATAATCCCTTACGATGCGGCGCAGAAGCCTGTTGTCGCTGGTAGGGATGCAGTTGTGATTGTCCAGAGCGATGCCGGTCAGCGTGGAAATGAAGATCCGGTATTTCTTCTTCTCGGGGATCTTCGCGGTCAGCTTGGGATTCAGGGCGTGAATGCCTTCCAGCACCACTATATTACCGGGCTGGAGTTTGTACTTGCGGCCCTTGTACTCGCGTTTTCCATTGACGAAGTTGAATTCCGGCACCTCCACCTCTTCTCCGTTGAGAATCCGCACCAGATCCGCCTCCAGGGCATCATGATCCACGGTATTGAAGTTGTCGAAATCCGGCGTTCCGTCCGGCAGCAGAGGAGTTTTCTCGCGGTCCACAAAGTAATCGTCCGTGCTGAAGATGAGCGGACGCAGCCCGCACGCCTTCAATTGCACTGCAAGACGCTTGGATACGGTGGTCTTACCTGAACTCGAAGGGCCGGTGATCAGCACCAGACGCACTTTCTTGGGGCCGCAATAGCGCTTGTAGATATCTTCCGCGATCTGCACTATCTTCTTCTCTTGGAGAGCCTCGGCGATCTGGATAAGGTCGCTGCCGTTGCCGGCGAGAAGGCTCTTATTAAGGTCTCCCACGGTATTCAGGCCCATGATCTCGTTCCATCGGCGGTTCTCCGAGAACATCTTGAAGGTCTTGGGCTGATCGACGTAGGGAGCCAGCACCAGAGGATTGTGCTTGCTCGGACCTATCAGCAGCATTCCGCCGTGATACATCTTCAGGTCCCAGTTGGTCAGATATCCCGTAGAAGGCACCAGACGGCCGTAATAATAGTCTTTGGTCTTGCCAAGGGCATAATAGTCCATATAGACCTGGCCGCTGGTTTCGAGGAGTTTGACCTTGTCTTCGGCGCCAGACTTGTGCATGATGTCTATTACCTGTTCGATGGGGGCCTCGAAGCGGTGGAAGGGCTGATTCTTCTCCACCAGAGTCCGCATTTTCTGCTTGAGTTTTGCCACATCTTCCGGCGTCAGCGGAGAGTGATCCTGCTTCACCAGTTCGCAGAAATAGCCATGCGAAATGGGATGCTCCACATAAATCTTGCTGCCGCGGAAAACGTCCTTCGCAGCCTTGCAGAGCAGGAAACACAGCGAGCGGATGTAGACGCGCATGCCGCTGGGCACCGTGTCATCCGTAAATTCTACCGTACGGCTATTGTAAACGCGGAATTTAAGCCCCTGAGAAACATTGTTGACTTTTGCAGAAACAATAGGAAATGGCCTCTCGAATTCAAACTCCGGCAGCATGTCCATGAGTGTGGTTCCCTCCCTGAAAGACTTGGTTGTGCCGGTGTTTTTGCAATAGACTTGAATCATAGTGCAAAAATAGAATATTTTTCTTACATTTGCGCCATTGTTGAACTAAACTCTTTTTATGTGTAGAAATGAAGAAATTCCTGGTTGTTTGCGCAGCATCTCTGCTGTTGTGCCTCCCTGGGATTGCACAGGAGTATGTGCAGGCCCCCGAGGCTGACGACTCCGGCCGTGGTGTCGGTTTGTCCATTATTCCGAGATTCGACCTAAACTACAATGGCGAATTCACACTCGGCGATTCTTCTCTTTATTCACTCATAGAAGGCGATCTTTCCGATGTTTTCTCCCTCAGCATCTGCAACCACTGGCTTGCAGCTGATGCCGAGTCCATCGGTGCTCTCTACAAAAACACCTTCCGCAGCGACGATGTAAACTGGCTGGACTGGGCCTACCTGACCGCCAATCTCGGCAACTTCTCCGTTACCGTCGGCAAGCAGCCCATGACCTTCGGTGGTTTCGAGTTCGATGCTTACGACTTCGAGTCCTTCAGTTTCCTCAATTCCTCCATCTGGAACACGCTTCAGGTATATCAGTGGGGTGCTAAACTGGGCTGGGCCAACGTCGATGAAAGTAGCGCCATATCCGCCCAGGTCACCACCTCCCCCTTCGGCGAGCATCCTTTCTCCAGCAAGCTCTTCAATTATGCATTGGAGTGGCGCGGAGAATTCGATGAAATCCACACCATCTGGGCATTCAACGCCATCCAGATGGATGAAAAGAACTTTATTCCCATCGTCACCCTCGGCACCCAATACGACCTCAGCGATTCCTTCACTGCCGGTCTGGATGTCTTCAGCTGCGTAGGCGATGAAACTAATATGGTGATGAACGGCCTCACGCTGATGCCGTCCCTCGCCTTCCATCCCTCAGAAAGCTTCGAAATCAGGGCCCGCGTCGGTGGAGAACTGAACTCCAAAACCGGCAACAAAGACCTCATGGCAGGCCTCGACGGCTACTGGTTCCCTATTCCGGATAATGAAAGCCTCCGTCTGCACTTCGCAGCCGGCTACAGGCACGACGAACAACTCCTCGCCGGCACCATCGGCATAATGTACTATCTCAACATCCCCCGCAGGTAATGAAAGATTACATTATCGACATCCAGCATCTGAGCAAGTCCTTCGGCGACAAGAAAGTGCTCGATGATATCAATCTGTATGTGCGCCGCGGCGAGTTCCTGACTCTCCTCGGTCCTTCGGGATGCGGCAAGACTACCCTCCTCCGCATGATTGCAGGATTCCTGCAGCCGGATGAGGGCGTGATCCTGCTGGACGGCAAAGACATTGCCGGCATTCCCCCTCACCAGCGCCCGCTGAACACCGTTTTCCAGCGTTACTCCCTCTTCCCCCACCTCGACGACTACGACAACATCGCCTTCGGCCTCAAGCTGAAGAAGACCCCCGAGGAGGAGATTGACAAGCGCGTGCGCAAGGTGCTAAAGCTTGTGGCGATGTCGGATTATGAGGATCGCGACGTGGAAACCCTCTCCGGTGGCCAACAGCAGCGTATCGCCATCGCCCGCGCAATCGTCAACCAGCCCAAGGTTCTGCTCCTGGACGAGCCCCTTGCCGCCCTGGACCGGAAGATGCGCAAGGACATGCAGATAGAGCTGAAGGAGATGCACAAGAAACTTGGCATCACTTTCATCTACGTCACCCACGACCAGGAAGAGGCCCTAACGCTTAGCGACACCATAGTTGTCATCAACGAGGGCCGCATCCAGCAGATAGGCACCCCTACCGATATATACAAAGAGCCCGTGAATGCCTTCGTGGCAGATTTCATCGGCGAGAGCAACATCCTTAAAGGCCGTATGCTTCGCGACCGTCACGTAGCCTTCATCAAGCACGAATTCGACTGCGTGGATGAGGGATTCGGGGAGGACGTGCCCGTGGATGTGGTAGTGCGTCCGGAGGATATCTACTTCACCACCGACCCTGCCAAGTGCCAGTTCAAGGCCAAAGTCAACTCCTGCATCTTCAAAGGCGTGCACTACGAGATGTGGGTAGATACCGACACCGGCTACGAGCTGATGATCCAGGACTATGACCCCTACCCCGTGGGCAGCGAGGTCATGCTCTACATCGATCCTGACGATATCCAGGTGATGAAGAAGGAGAGAAGGGCCAACACCTATCCCGCCAAGGTCATCGGCTATGGCAAGGTGGAATTCCTGGACACCGAGTTCGAATGCGACACCGAAGGATTCGAAGAGGGCGACGATGCAATCGCCACCATACGCTTCGAGAAGGTGGACCTGCTGGACCACGACGAAGACGCAGACCTCACCGGCAACGTGGTGTTCATCCTTTATATGGGAGACCACTACCACCTCACCGTCAAGACCGAGACCGGCGAGAACATCTGGGTCGATACCAACGACATCTGGGACAAGAACGACTATGTCGGCATCAAGATACTCCCCAAGGATATCCAACTGACCAAGCCTGAGAAGAAAGATGCGTAAAAGATCCAGTTGGGCTCTTCCCTACTTCATTTTCCTGGTGCTTTTCGTAGTACTGCCGCTGCTTCTGATTGTGGTGTACTCATTCCAGGACAACTCAGGGCATTTCACCCTGGGCAACATCACCAAGTTCTTTTCGGACGGTGATTCGCTCAGCACCTTTGCCCTGTCTATTGAAGTAGCTATAGAAAATACCATACTCTGTATCCTTATCGGCTATCCTGCCGCATGGATACTTGCGAACAAGCAGCTCAACCGCAGCGCCGTCACGGTGGTGCTCTTCATCCTTCCGATGTGGATCAACGCCCTGATGCGTACCCTGGCGACCGCCGAGCTCTTCAACATGGCCGGCATCCCTCTGGGCAAAGGCACGCTGCTGTTCGGTATGTGCTACGACTACCTTCCCTTCATGATTTATCCCATCTACAACGTTCTGAACAAGATGGATAAGTCGTATGCGGAAGCGGCGCAGGACCTTGGAGCCACTCCGGGAGAGGTTTTCCGCAAGATTACTCTCCCCCTCTCCATGCCCGGCGTGATGAGCGGAGTGATGATGGTGTTCATGCCTACGGTATCCACCTTCGCCATTTCCGAATTCCTGACTAACAACAAAATCAAGCTCTTCGGTACCATCATCCAGGAGAACATCAACAACTCCATGTGGAATTACGGTGCCGCCCTCTCGCTGATTATGCTGGTTATCATCGGCATAACCACGTTCCTGCAGGGAGGAGACACTGAAGAAGCGGCTTCGGGAGGGACCATATGATGAAGAACAGAACTCGCATATTCGCCCGTATCTACATCTGGCTGGTCCTCGCGGTGCTCTACGCGCCCATAGTGTTCATAGCCATCTTCTCGTTCACCGAAGCCAAGAGCCTCGGCAACTGGACGGGATTCTCGTTCCAGCTCTACAAGAATCTCTTTACGGGCTCCATGCAGAATTCCTCCGGCTTGCTTTCCGCAGTCGAGAACACTCTGCTAATAGCCCTCATCGCCTCGGTGATCGCCACAATGCTTGGCACCATCGCAGCCATTGGTATCTACAACCTGAAAGGCAGGAAGAAGAACGTGATGACCTTCCTGAACAACATCCCTATGATCAACCCGGATATAATCACGGGTGTATCGCTCTTCCTGTTGTTCGTATTCCTGCATATCTCTCAGGGCTATACCACGGTGGTTCTGGCGCATATCACCTTCTGCACGCCTTATGTGGTGCTGAACGTGATGCCCAAACTTAGCCAGCTTAATCCCAACATCTACGAAGCCGCCCTGGATCTAGGTGCAACCCCGGCCCAGGCGCTCCGCAAAGTGCTGGTGCCTGCACTGCGCCCCGGCATGATCTCGGGATTCATCCTTTCGTTCACCATGAGCCTGGACGATTTCGCTGTGACCTTCTTCACCCGCGGAACCATAGGTCTCGACACACTATCCACATACATTTATACAGATGCCCGCAAAGCCGGTCTGACACCCGAACTGAAGCCACTGATGACCATTTTGTTCCTGATCATCCTGGTGGTCTTACTGGTAATCAATATCCGTCAATCAAAGAACAACAACAAATAATGAAGAAAGTGCTTGCTATTGCGGCAATAGTGCTTGCCGCAGTTTCCTGCTCCTCCAACAGGGAGAACATCCTCAAGGTTTACAACTGGTCCGACTACATCGACGAATCGGTGCTGCCTGAATTCGAGGAATGGTATAAAGCCCAGACGGGCGAGGAAATCCAGGTTGTCTATCAGACTTTCGACGTCAACGAGACTATGCTCTCCAAGATCGAGAAAGGCCATGAAGATTATGATGTTATCTGCCCTTCCGACTACATTCTGGAGCGCATGATCAACACCGGCCTTGTGCAACCTCTCGATTTCGAGTCGATTCCCGATTCAGTCAACTATATAGCGTTGAACAAGTCCCCCTACATGAAGAAGATGTTCAGGGATATCAATCCGAAAGTTGATGCCAACGACTATTCAGTGCCGTATATGTGGGGAACCACCGGAATCATCTATAATACAGCCGAGGTCACGGCAGAGGAAGCAGGCACATGGGATGTGATCCGCAACCCCAAGTTCGCTGGCAGGATCCTTATCAAGGACGCTCCGCGCGATGTTTATGGTCCCGTGCTCATCTATCTGAAACAGAAGGAGCTTCAGGAAGGCACCGTAACGCTCCAGGATCTCATGTACGATTCCTCCGACGAGTCCATTGCGGCCGTCGAGGCCTACCTCAAGCAGGTCAAGGACGGCGTGCTGGGATGGGAGGCTGACTTCGGTAAGGAGCAGATGACCAAGGGCCGCGGCGTGATCTCTCTCAACTGGAGTGGAGATGCAGTTTGGGCCATCGAGGAAGCAGCAGAAGTAGGCGTCAAACTGGATTATATCGTGCCCGAAGAAGGCAGCACCGTCTGGTTCGACAGCTGGGTGATTCCCAAGTATGCCAAGAACGTGAAGGCCGCAACCTGGTTCATCGACTTCATGTGCCGCCCGGACATCGCCATCCGCAATATGGAAGAGACCGGCTATGTTTCCGCCAATGGCTCCCTGGAGGTTCTTGAAAGCCAGATCGACGAGGAATACGAGCCCATCGACCTCTCCTACTTCTTCGGCGAGGAAGCATCAGCGGTTTGCGTCAACCCTGTTCTCTACCCGGACCAGTCCGTCATCGACCGCTGCGCTCTCGAGCACGACTGGGGCCAGGATACTGACAAGCTTCTTGCAATGTGGTCCCGCGTGAAAGGCGACAACGCCAGCACAATGACCTATATCATCATCATTGTTGCCATAATCGCACTCGGCGCTGGTTACTACATGTCCAAGAAGAATAAGCACGGACGCAAGAAACACGGAAAGAAATAATCATAAAACAATAACCGATATGCTAGATTCAACCCGCGGGCTGTACGTAGCCCACTCAGACGAAGGCCCCATT